>NZ_MJXP01000047.1:0-27752 GCF_001762855.1 Campylobacter sp. BCW_6467
TCTAGTACAGTAAGCGATATAGCTAATAATATCTTAGAAGATGTTAAGAAGAAGAGGTTTTAACCTTAGATAACTAGCTAAAAAGCTAGTTATCTCTATAAAATAATATATGTTTAATTCTTTAAGATTTAATGAAATGTGGTATAGAGAAATTCTAATTATTAATATTAAGTATTTTCTAAATCAAATACATTTTAGAGTGTGATAAAATTCAGGGTTATCAAAACTTGGAGGAAAAGGAACACAGGCTCTAAATTCTTTATAAGTATTACCTGGAAGTTTGTCTATAATTTCTATAGTGTAAGAAACACTTGTATTTTGCATTTTGGCATTGCGAATATTTTTATCATTGAAAATTTCTCCCCCTACTTTTTTTTGATTTAATATGCTAAGTATCAAATAGCATTTTCTGATTTCAAATTTAGTAAGATTTTGAACCTTTCCGCTTACGATAACACTTTCATGTCTTAGATCTCTTGTGTAGGTTAGTTTGCTAAGATCGGCTTGAGTGGTGAATTGATTGATTGTTAGAAAAATAGAATATATCAAAAGTGCGGTAAAAATAGTAGCTATGGTATAAGAAATCAAAGCCATTTCTTTCTGTTTAACTTTTAGAAAGATTAAAATACAAATCAAGGCAAAGCAAATAAGTAAAATGATAAAAGCTATAATATGAAAAATCGTAAAATGCATTAAAAACACTCCGAAACTAAGCGTATGGTATAGTTATTTTCATAGTTAAAATTTTCAAAAGCAATTCTTTGAACTTGGGTTGCGTTTTTCTTTAGATCTTTAATTTCTCTACTTTTTTGTCTAAAAGGGATAAATTTCTTTTTATATTCTTCTATGATATTATCATTAGGTATTTTATCCGCAAAAATTTTAGCTGTAATTTTGCATTCTTTAAAATTATTTTTTGAATTATTTGTAATGTTAAAATCAACAATTAAATCATTTGAGCTTTGTATTATTTTTTGATCCGTAATAGCGGTTTTTCGAGTTCTTACTTCATTGTCTATTAGTTTATACCCATAGATATAAACTAAAAAACAAATAATAATATCAAATGCAATAATAAAAAGTGCTGCTATAGGTCTATGGCGTAAAAATACACAAAGAAGTAAAACACAAGTGAAGAGAAAAAAAACTAATAAAATCAGCATATAATCCACTAAATATAAATGAGTAGTGTAAAAAAGCACGATTTCTCTTAGTTTTTCCACTTGCGTATCCTTTTAGTTCATGTTGGCAGAACTTTGCTTTTTAGCATCTTTGGTATCAACCCAAATGTTTGGTACTGCTCCACCTGGAGTTAAGAAAATTTTAGCATCTTGATTGACTTTTAAAGCTTCATTAAATTCTTTTTGAGTTTCAATTTGCTTTAAATTTAGTAAAGGAGTGTTTAAGCTGTTTGCGATTTCTTTATTAGAATAAGCTTGTGCATCTGCTTCTATTTTAACAGCCATAGCTTTACCTTTAGCACTGATTATGGTTGCGTTTGCTTCCCCTTCAGCTAAGGCGGCTTTTTTTAAGGCTTCTTGATTAGCTCTTTCTACTTCATACTTAGTTCTTTCAGCTTCTTGTTTTGCAATTTGTACGCGTTCGATTTGCTCTTTTACTTTTGAAGGTAAAATAATTTCTCTAAGTTGTACAGCGCGAAGTTCTACAGGTTCATTTGGTTGAGCTTCTATAGTTTTTCTTATGCCTTCTTCTATTTGAGCGGCTATTGTATTACGATTAGTAGGAAGTTCTTCGGCTGTGTATTTTCCTACAACACTTCGCACTACATCACGAACAACTGGATCGATAATTTTATTTTCCCAATTTAAGCTCCAAGTAGCTATAGTTTGAGGAACTTGCAAAGGATTTAAACGGTATTGCACTGTAACATCAATAGATACAGGCAGTCCACGAGAGTCAAGTACAGAAATACTATTTTTATTAATAACACCTGAACCTGAAGATAAATTTTCATTACTTCCTTCTATAGAAGCATAGTTGATTTGTCTTACTCTAGTATCGATTATGGTTATTTTTTGTACAAAAGGTAAGAAAAAGTGAAGTCCTGGTTCTAATGGATTTGGGTCATATTTACCTGTTGTTGATTTAATCCCCATTTCCCCAGAATTTATCACCATAAAAGGTTTTGCAACGATTAAAAATAAAATAATAATAATCACCCCATAAATAAACGGAGAGAATTTTCCAAAACCTTTAAAATTAAATTCTGGTGCTTTGAAATTGAAATTTTGACGGTTGTTGTTTCCGTTATTGTTAGAATTTCCATTTTTTTTATTGAAATAATCATTCAAATCAGCTGGCATTTATTTCCTTTTTTAAATATAAGTTAGCATAGATGCGTATTTTTGATTGCGTCCATAAACTACATCAAAATAAGCATCTTGAAGTTTTTTAGTTACAGATCCTCTTAAACCATTTCCTATTATTCTTGCATCAATATTGTTAATAGGTGTGATTTCAGCGGCTGTCCCAGTAAAAAATGCTTCATCAGCAGTATAAACTTCATCTCTTGAAATTCTTTGGCGAAGCACAGTGACACCAAGATCATGAGCGATTTTAAGCACTGTATCTTGAGTAATGCTTTTTAAAGAAAAATCATTTGGAGGTGTGATTAAAACCCCATCTTTTACAATAAAGAAACATTCTCCTGTTCCTTCTGCGATAAAACCTTCTTCATCAAGCATTAAAGCTTCTTCATAGCCTGCTTCAATAGCTTCAAATTTTGCAATTTGAGAGTTAAGATAATTCGCACTTACTTTAGCTTTTCCCATGCATGATTTAACACTATTTCTTGCAAAAGACGAAATTTTTACTTTTATGCCTTTTTCTAAACCTTCTTCTCCAAGGTAAGCACCCCATTCCCAAGCTGCAATCCCAACTCTTACAGGAGCTTTTATATGATAAAGTCCCATAACTCCATCGCCTAAAAAAATCAAAGGGCGGATATAGACATTGCTTTTAAAATTGTTTGCTTTTAAGAGTTCAATTTGTGCATTTTCAAGCTCTTTTTGAGAAAAAGGACAATTTAAAAGAGTAATTTTTGCAGACTCTAAAAGTCTTTTGGTGTGATCTTCAAGTCTGAAAATTGCTAAGCCTTTATCTGTTTTATAGGCTCTAGTTCCTTCAAAAACAGCATTGCCATAATGTAAAGAATGGGTTAAAAAATGCAAAGTTGCATCTTTAAAATCAACTAATTTTCCATCCATCCAAATTTTATCTGCTGAGATCATTTTTTTTACCTTTTATAGTTGTTTATTTCTTAAAAAATATTATTTTAAGAATAAATTAGGATTTTATCAAAAATATACTAACAATAAGTTTTTATTAAATTAAGGTTTTTTGTTAAAAAAAATATTAGGTATTTTTTGAAATAATTATGAAAAATTATCGTTAAAAAGGAGAAATTATGCCATTGGTAAATATTAAATTAGCAAAGCCGTCTTTAAGCAAGGAACAAAAAGCGGAGCTTATAGCTGATATTACCAAACTTTTAAGCACGAAATATAATAAAAGTAAAGAAAGAGTTGTGGTGGTTTTAGAAGATGTAGAAAGCTATGACATAGGCTTTGGCGGAGAAAGTGTAGAAGCTATCAAAGCAAAGGCAAGTAAATGAGTTTAAATATAGGAGATAAAGCACCTCAGTTTGAACTTTTAAATCAAGATGGGGTAAAAATAGCATTAAAAGATTTTATTGGTAAAAAGGTGATTTTGTATTTTTATCCAAAAGATAATACTCCAGGTTGCACTACAGAAGCTTGTGATTTTAGTTTAAATTATGATAAATTTGGTGATAAAAATGCAGTGATTATCGGTATCAGTCCTGATAGCGTGGCAAGTCATGAAAAATTTATCTCTAAATTTGATTTAAAGCATATTTTACTTAGTGATAGCGAAAAAGAAATTGCTAAAGCTTATGGAGCTTGGGGGATTAAGAAAAATTACGGAAAAGAATACGAAGGCATTATAAGATCGACTTTTGTTATCGATGAAACAGGTAAGATTGCTCAAATTTATAGTAATGTTCGTGTAAAAGATCATGCTTTAAAAGTACTTGAAAGTCTTTAATGCTAGTGCATATTTGTTGTAGTGTGGATAGTCATTATTTTATTGAAGAACTTAGAAAGACTTATCCTGATGAAAAAATCATAGGGTATTTTTATGATCCAAATATTCATCCTTTAAGCGAATACGAACTAAGATTTTTAGATGTAAAAAGATCTTGTGATAAACTTGGTATTAAGTTATATAAGGGCGAGTATGAGTATGAAAAATGGCTTAATGCTGTGCGTGGTTATGAAAATGAGCCTGAAAAAGGTGCAAGGTGTGAAATTTGTTTTGATGTAAGAATGGGATCTAGTGTTAAATTTGCTGCTAAAATAGGAGAAAAAAAGCTTACTACTACGCTTTTAACCAGCCCTAAAAAAGATTTAGAACAGTTAAAAAATGCTTTACAAAAAGAATGTGAGCCTTATGGGGTAGAGTTTTTAGCTCCTGATTTTCGTAAAAATGGCGGCACTCAAAGGCAGTTTGCTTTAGCAAAAAAAGAAATGCTTTATCATCAAAACTATTGTGGTTGTATTTATGGGCTTAAAAAACAAAAACAAGATAAGAATTTCATTGATGAGTTAATGTCTCCTGTAAATAAGCAAATTTTACCTGCAAGTATAGAAGCAAGAATAGCTCTTTATAAAAAAATAGTTTTATGGGAAAAAAAAGGTATAAAATTTGAAATTTTAAGAGAGAAATTTTTAAATTATCGTCTTTTAAGTGCTTTAATAAAATTAGATAAAAAGCCTGTTAAATCTCATATTTTATTTTATTCGCATTTTAAAAACGCTTATACAAGATTTTCTTTGGATGAGGAAAATTTAAAACAAAATTTAAAAGAAGGCTTTTATAGAAGCACTAAAGATGAAATGGTTTTTGTTGAATTTTGGCGTTTTAATGCATTTTTTAAAAACAAATGGAAAAATTTTGAAGATTTTTTAAAAAGACCTTTGAGTGTGCAAGCAGAAACTAAATGGCGTAATAAATTGTTTGGAACTTATAATCTTAGCCCTATTATCATCCTTGAAAATATTTTACCTTCAAGATATGAAGTGATAGCAAAAAGTGAAATTTATCATGATAATCAAGAGGTGCTTGTAGAAATTTAAGAAATTTATTAAGAAAAACTTTTTTTGTTAATGTAATTTTTAATGATTTTTTTATATAATAAAATTTTTAATTGTTTTCAAGGTTAATTTAATAATGATAGATGTAATGCAAATTCAAGAAATCTTACCACACCGTTATCCTTTTTTACTAGTAGATAAAATTACAGAATTAAAAGTTAAAGAAGTGGTTCGAGGATATAAAAACATCAGTATAAGTGACCATGTTTTTATGGGACATTTTCCAGGGCATCCTATTTATCCTGGAGTTTTGATTTTAGAAGGTATGGCTCAAACAGGCGGAGTTTTAGCTTTTGAAAGTATGGAAGATAAAGTGGATCCAAAAAGTAAAGTAGTTTATTTCACAGGCATAGATGGAGCAAAATTTAGAAATCCTGTGCGTCCTGGAGATAGGCTTGATTATGAAATGAGCGTGGTTAAAAATCGTGGTAATATGTGGATTTTTAAAGGGCAAGCTTTTGTAGATGGAAATTTAGTTGCAGAGGCTGAGCTTAAAGCTATGATAGTGGATAAATAATGAAAAAAATTCATCCAAGTGCGGTGATTGAAGAGGGTGCACAACTTGGCGACGATGTTGTAATAGAAGCTTATGCTTATGTAGGTAAAGATACTAAAATAGGTAATGATGTTGTCATCAAACAAGGTGCTCGAATTCTTTCAGATACAACTATAGGTGATCATTCTCGTGTATTTTCTTATGCTATAGTAGGCGATATTCCTCAGGATATATCTTATAAAGAAGAGCAAAAAAGCGGTGTTGTTATAGGAAAAAATGCAACTATTAGAGAATTTGCAACGATAAATTCAGGTACAGCTAAAGGAGATGGTTTTACTCGTATAGGCGATAATGCTTTTATTATGGCTTACTGTCATATTGCTCATGATTGTCTTTTAGGTAATAATATTATTTTAGCTAATAATGCAACTTTAGCAGGACATGTAGAGCTTGGAGATTTTACGGTTGTAGGCGGGCTTACACCTATTCATCAATTTGTCAAAGTAGGTGAGGGTTGTATGATAGCAGGAGCTAGTGCACTCTCTCAGGATATAGTACCGTTTTGTTTAGCAGAAGGAAATCGTGCAAGTATTAGAAGTTTAAATTTAGTAGGTATTCGTCGTCGTTTTGATAAAGATGAAGTAGATAGACTTAGCAGAGCTTTTAAAACTTTATTTAGACAAGGAGATTTAAAAGAAAATGCTAAAAATTTGCTTGAAAATCAAGAAAGTGAAAATGTTAAAAAAATGTGCCATTTTATATTAGAAACAAAGCGCGGAATTCCTGTCTATAGGGGTAAAAATAATGCCTAGAAAATGTAGTTTTTGCAATGAAGTGGAGAATCCACAAAGAAGAATTTTAGCAAATGAAAATGATGATGCTTTTATTTGTGAATATTGCGTTGAAGGTGCTTATAGTATTATTTATGGAGAAGAAAAAGAATTTAAAGAACCTAAACAAAGCCATAATACAGAATTTAAAGATATCACTCCAAAAGAATTAAAAGCTTATCTAGATCGTTATATCATAGGACAAGATAGAGCTAAAAAAGTTTTTAGTGTTGGAGTATACAATCATTATAAAAGACTTTTTAAAGCCGAACTTCAAGATGATGATACAGAGCTTTTTAAGTCAAATATTTTACTTGTTGGGCCAACAGGAAGTGGAAAAACTTTATTGGCGCAAACTTTAGCTAAATTTTTAGATGTACCTATAGCAATTTGTGATGCAACTTCTTTAACTGAAGCAGGATATGTAGGTGAGGATGTGGAAAATATTTTAACACGTCTTTTGCAAGCTGCAGATGGAGATGTGCAAAGAGCTCAAAAAGGTATAGTTTTTATTGATGAGATTGATAAAATTGCTAGAATGAGTGAAAATCGTTCTATTACTCGTGATGTAAGTGGAGAGGGTGTGCAACAAGCTTTACTTAAGATTATCGAAGGAAGTTTGGTAAATATTCCACCAAAAGGGGGAAGAAAACATCCAAATCAAGAGTTTATACAAATTGACACTTCAAATATTTTATTTGTTTGTGGTGGAGCTTTTGATGGTTTGGAAACTATCTTAAAAAGAAAACTTGGCGATAAAGTTGTGGGCTTTTTTGATGATGCAAAAGAAGAAAATAAAGCTTTGCTTGAGAAAATCGAACCTGATGATTTGGTGCATTTTGGTTTGATTCCTGAGCTTATAGGTCGTTTGCATGTGATTGCATCTTTAAATGAGCTTAATGAAGAGGATATGGTAAGAATTTTAACTGAGCCTAAAAATGCCATTATTAAACAATATCAAAAGCTTTTTGCTATTGATGGGGTAAATTTAAAATTTGAAGAAGATGCTCTAAGAGCTATCGCGCAACTTGCATTGGAGAGAAAAACAGGGGCTAGGGGACTTAGAAGTATTATAGAAGAAATGATGGTAGATTTAATGTTTGAGTTACCAGAGTATAAAAATTATGATATTGTAATAACTAAAGAAGTTGTTAAAGACAATGCAAAAGCATTATTAATAAAAAGAAAAATAAGTTAAAAGGATAGAAATGATATTAGATCAACTTATAGGATTTTTTTCTAGTGATATGGGGATTGATTTAGGAACAGCTAATACGCTAGTTTTGATAAAAGATAAGGGTATAGTGATAAATGAGCCTTCTGTTGTGGCAGTTGAAAGAGAAAGGTATGGTTCCAAAGCAAAAATTTTAGCCGTAGGTAAAGAAGCTAAAGATATGGTGGGAAAAACTCCAGGCAATATCGAAGCTATTCGTCCTATGAAAGATGGCGTGATTGCAGATTTTGATATGACTGAAAAAATGATCCGCTATTTTATAGAAAAAACACACCGTAGAAAAAGTTTTTTACGCCCTAGAATTATCATTTCTGTTCCTTATGGTTTAACTCAAGTTGAAAGAAAAGCGGTAAGAGAAAGTGCTTTAAGCGCAGGTGCAAGAGAAGTATTTTTGATTGAAGAGCCTATGGCAGCGGCTATTGGTGCAAGTTTGCCTATACAAGAACCTAAAGGAAATTTGGTAGTAGATATAGGGGGTGGAACTACTGAAATTGGAGTGATTTCTTTGGGTGGACTTGTGATTTCAAAGTCTATTCGTACGGCTGGAGATAAGCTTGATATGAGTATAGTTAATTATGTAAAAGAAAAATACAATCTTATTATAGGTGAAAGAACAGGCGAAGAGATCAAAATCACTATAGGTTCAGCAATACAACTTCCAAAAGAACTTTCTATGGTGGTAAAAGGACGCGATCAAGTAAGCGGACTTTTAAGTCGTATTGAACTTACAAGTGAAGATGTAAGAGAAGCAATGCGTGAGTATTTAAAAGAAATTGCTGATGCTTTAAAAATGGTTCTTGAAATGATGCCGCCTGATTTAGCAAGTGATATAGTAGAAAATGGTGTAGTTTTAACAGGTGGCGGAGCATTGATTCGTGGTCTTGATAAATACTTAAGTGAAATTGTACGTTTGCCAGTTTATATCGCAGATGAACCGCTTTTAGCTGTAGCAAAAGGAACAGGTAAAGCTTTAGAGGAAATTTCATTATTGCAACAATTAACCAATGAAGAATAAGATTTTTTATGTTCTTGTCTTAGCCTTTTTGGTTTTTATATCTTTTTATTATGGAAGACTTATCAAGCAAAATGTTCTCCGTGTTAATGACTTTGTTATAGGTAATTTTTATAATATTAAAGATTATTTGAAAGAAAAAATTTCAGAACATTTTAATCAAGCAAGTCAAATTCAGCAATTAAAAGCTAGAAATAAAGAATTAGAAGACATTGCCGTAAAGGTAACTAGTTTTGCAAATCAATTAAATCGTATTTTAGAGGATCAAAATTCTACAAAATATTTACCTCAAGTTTCTTTAACTAGAGTTATTTCTTATGTTCAATTGAATGATTATAAAAAATTATGGCTAGATTGGAGCAAAATTCCCGTTGGTAAAAATCGTGGTTTAATATATCAAGGATATACTGCAGGTATAGCTATTAATAAAGATGGCAGAACAATGGCTCTTCTGCAAGGTGATGATCAGTGTGTTTTTTCTGTTTATATAGGAAAATCCAAAGCTCCAGGTTTAATTCAAGGTGAAAATGGCAAGGTTGTGGTTAAATTTATTCCAAAGTGGGCGAAAATTAATGTCGGAGATGAAATCTTAACAAGCGGACTTGATAATATTTTCTTTTCGGATGTCCCTGTTGGGATTGTGAATAGAGTTGATGATGAAGATATGTATCAAAGTGTAGAAGTAAAGCCTTATGTTAAGATCAGCATTCCTGCTTATTTATATGTAGTAGATAATTTATAAGTCAAGGGTTAGACTTTTTAAAAATTTTCTATATTTTTGCTAATTATTATAACTTTGTTTAGTGCTAAAAATTTTGTTAAATTATCAAATAAATTTTTATAATCGAATGAGAATTTTATAAAAAATCTTAAATTTCTTTATGTATTATTTCCTAGATTAAAAGCAGGGTGTTTATTTTTTAAAATTATATCGATAATTTCAAAGTTTATAAAACTAATTTTTGTTATAATCAGCTCAAATTCATGCTCTTAGGAAAATTTATGCCAAAACGAACAGATATTAAAAGTATTTTACTTATAGGAAGTGGTCCTATTGTGATAGGACAAGCTTGTGAATTTGATTATTCTGGAACTCAAGCCGCAAAGACTTTAAAAGAATTAGGATATCGTGTAGTATTAATCAACTCAAATCCTGCAACTATCATGACAGATCCTGAATTTGCAGATGCAACTTATATAGAACCCATAACAAAAGAAAGTATTTTAAGTATTATTAAAAAAGAAAAAATTGATGCAATTTTGCCAACTATGGGTGGACAAGTAGCGTTAAATGTTGCTATGGAAGTTTATGAAAGCGGACTTTTAGGAGATGTAAAATTTTTAGGCGCAAATCCTGAGGCGATTAAAAAAGGCGAAGATCGTCAGGTCTTTAAAGAATGTATGAAAAAAATCGGCATGGATTTGCCAAAATCGATGTATGCGTATAATTATGATGAAGCTTTAAAAGCCGTAGATGAAATCGGCTTTCCTTTGATGATCCGTGCTTCTTATACTTTAGGAGGTGCTGGAAGTGGTGTGGTTTATAATATGGACGAATTTAAAGAACTCGCTAATACTGCTTTAGCTTTATCGCCTATCCATGAAATTTTGATTGAAGAAAGTTTGTTGGGTTGGAAAGAATATGAAATGGAAGTTATACGCGATAGAGCGGATAATTGTATCATAGTTTGTAGTATAGAAAATATCGATCCTATGGGAGTTCATACAGGAGATAGTATTACAATAGCTCCAGCATTAACTTTGACGGATAAAGAATATCAAGTTATGCGTAATGCTTCTTTTGCTATTTTGCGTGAAATTGGCGTAGATACAGGCGGAAGTAATGTGCAGTTTGCTATCAACCCAAAAAATGGAAGAATGATAGTTATAGAAATGAATCCAAGAGTTTCAAGATCAAGTGCTTTAGCTTCTAAGGCAACGGGCTATCCTATAGCAAAGGTTGCGACACTTTTGGCAGTAGGCTTTAGTTTAGATGAGATTAAAAATGATATTACAGGAACTCCTGCATCTTTTGAGCCTGTGATTGATTATATTGTAACAAAAATTCCTCGCTTTACTTTTGAAAAATTTCCAGGGGCAAACACAACTTTAGGTACAGCTATGAAAAGTGTGGGTGAGGTGATGGCTATAGGACGCACTTTTAAAGAAAGTATACAAAAAGCACTTTGTTCGCTTGAGCGTTCTTTAAGTGGTTTTGATAGGGTAAAATTTGAAGATAGAAATGATCTTGTTTTTAAAATTCGCAATGCCAATGAAAAGCGTTTACTTTATGTTGCTCAAGCTTTTAGGGAAGGTTTTAGCGTAGAAGAACTTTATGAGCTTTGTAAAATAGATCCTTGGTTTTTAACACAGATTAAAGAAATTGTAGATTTTGAAGAGCAAATTGATATGGATATTTTAAACAATAAAGCTCTTTTGAGAAAAGCAAAAACTATGGGCTTTTCAGATAAAATGATAGCCTTGCTTGTAAATTTGAAAGATAATTTAGAATTAAGCCAAAATGATATTTATTATGCAAGAATGAAGCAAAAAATCATCGCAGAATTTAGTGAAGTGGATACTTGTGCGGGTGAATTTGAAGCTTTAACTCCTTATCTTTATTCAAGTATCAATGTAAGCGAACTCACTCAAAGTAAAAACGATACTAAGGATAAAAAAGAAAAAAAAGTGATGATTATAGGTGGGGGGCCAAACCGCATAGGACAAGGTATAGAATTTGACTATGCTTGCGTACATGCTTCTTTTGCGCTTAAAGATATGGGTATTAAAACCATTATGTATAATTGTAATCCTGAAACCGTTTCGACTGACTATGATACAAGTGATATTTTGTATTTCGAGCCTATTGATTTTGAACATTTAAGAGCGGTGATTGAACGTGAAAAACCTGATGGAGTGATTGTGCATTTTGGCGGACAAACTCCTTTGAAATTTGCCAAGCGTTTAAGCGCTTTTGGAGCTAAGATTATAGGTACTAGTGCAAGAGTAATTGATATGGCAGAAGATAGAAAGAAATTTGCCGAATTTATTACAAAATTAGGCATCAATCAGCCAAAAAATTCTACTGCGACAAGCGTAGAAGAAGCGGTGCTTAAGGCTAGTGATATAGGATATCCTGTGCTTGTAAGACCAAGTTATGTTTTAGGTGGGCGTGCGATGCGTGTGGTAAATGATGAGGCTGAACTTAGACTCTATATGCAAGAAGCTGTAGATGTGAGCGATAAAAGTCCTGTTTTGATCGATCAGTTTTTAGACAATGCTACAGAAATTGATGTTGATGCGATTTGTGATGGTAAAGATGTTTATGTGGCAGGAATTATGGAACACATAGAAGAAGCGGGAATTCATTCAGGTGATAGTGCTTGTTCTTTACCACCTTGCAGTATCGATGAAAAAATGCAAGAATTTATTGCACAAAAAACCGCAGATATTGCTTTAAATTTAGGAGTTGTAGGGCTTTTAAATATACAATTTGCTTTACATCATAATGAGCTTTATATGATAGAGGTAAATCCTAGAGCTAGTCGTACCGTGCCTTTTGTTAGTAAAGCTACGGGTATTCCTTTAGCAAAAGTGGCAACGCGTGTGATGTGGCAAGGAAATTTAAAAGAAGCTTTAAAATTTTATGATACTTTCAAAGTGGTTAATTTTGATACTAAAATTTTACGCGCTAAAACTCCAAAATATATGAGCGTGAAAGAAGCAGTATTTCCATTTGCAAAACTTAGTGGAAGTGATTTAGAATTAGGCCCTGAAATGCGTTCAACGGGTGAAGTTATGGGTATAAGCAAGGATTTTGCAAATTCTTACGCAAAAAGTCAAATCGCATCGTTTAATCATCTGCCAGAGCAAGGCGTGGTATTTATCTCCTTAAAAGATAAGGATAAAAAATATACCAAAAAAATCGCTGCAGAATATGTAAAGCTTGGCTTTAAGCTTATGGCAACAGGGGGAACTTGTAAGGAAATTTTAGAAAGTGGTTTTGAGTGCGAACTTGTACATAAAATTTCAGAAGGACGCCCCAATGTTGAAGATAAATTGAAAAATGGAGAAATTCACTTAGTTATCAATACAAGCGATAGCCACAGTTTTAAAGGTGATACGAAAAAAATTCGTGAAAATATTATTCGTTTTAAAATACCTTATTTTACAAATTTACGATCAGCTTTAGCAGGTGCAAAATCGATTAAAGCTATACAGAGTAAATCTTGCCTAGATGTAAAGAGTTTGCAAGAGTGGCTTAAATCTTGATTTATTTAGCTCAAACAGATACTACGGTAGGATTTTTAAGTAAAAATTTAGAAGAGATTAATGCTTTAAAAGGTAGAGGTAAAAATCAACCTTGCTTAATCACTTCTGCGAAATTTTGCGAGTTAAAAAGTTTAGCAAGAATTCCAAAATCTTTTAAAAATTTAGTACGTCGTTCTAAAAAAACAACTTTTATCTATCCAAATAATCAGGCCATTCGTATTGTGAAAGAGTGTAAACATGCGAATTTTTTAAGTAAAAATGGCTATTTTTATTCATCTTCGGCAAACAAGCATGGAAAAGAATTTGATGAAGAATGGGCTAGAAGTGTTGCTGATATAATACTTGATGAGAAATTTTTCGAAAATATCCCATCAAAAATATTAAAACTTTCAAAGAATAAAATGATAAAAATACGTTAATTAAAGAGCTTTTAAAATATCTTCGAAAGCAATACAAAATTGCTCTAGGCCATCACTTAATAAATCATTGCAAGCTTTTTCTCGTTCACTTTGAGAAATGATTTGATTAAGTTCTGTATAAATTTCAAAATTCATTAAAGGTTTTTTAAAATCCATTTTTCCTTTAAATACCTCTATTGCATCAAGAGGAGCAGTATTAACAGAATTCTCAAAAAGAAGTTCTTTGATATAATAGTCTTTTGGCAGATCATCTCCTTTAACTCCAGTGCTTGCAAACAAGGCGCGAATATTAGGTTCATTTTTTGAGTAGATATTGTTATAAGCTAAATTTGCATTTAAAATTCCAATACGATTTTGCTCTTTGGCTTTAGGATTTAAAAGTCTATCAAAACGACTTACAAAAATACTTATAACAGCTTGTGGTGTTCTAGTATTTTGTTCTTTTAAGGCTATATTGTTTTTTCTAAATTCGACTAAACCTGCATTTAAAGCTTCAAAACATTTTTGACTTTGTTCAAGAGAAAAAATTAAGGTAGCATTGACGCTAATACCATTTTTCATAAGTTCATACATTACTTCATAAGAAGCTTTTGTAGCTGGAATTTTAATCATTACATTTTCTTTGCTAATAGCACTATAAAGTCTTTTAGCTTCGCCTAAACTAAGAGTCGTGTTATCATGAAGTCTTGGATCTATTTCAATACTTATAAATCCATCGTTTTTTTGATAAAAAAGAGGAGCTAATTTATCAGCTGCTTTTTGAATATCAGAAATTGCTAATTCTTCATAAATATCTTTTGTTTTTTTTCCTTTTAATTTAAGAATTTTATCTTTATAAATTGGAGAATTTAAAATAGCATTTTTAAAAATAGCAGGATTTGAAGTAGCACCATTAATTCCATGTGATAATAAATTTAAAAATTCATTATCTAAAAAACTATTTTCTATAAAATCACACCAAAGAGAAAAATTTTTCATTATATTGCCTTTATTATTTCTTTTAAGTCTTTTATATCTATGCAAATATCAGCTTGAGAACGTAAAATTTCTTTAGCACAAAATGCAATCTTTAATCCACTTTCATTAAACATTGCCAAATCATTTGCCCCATCGCCAACACACATCACTTCATCTGTTTTCAAATTTAAAAAGCTTTTTAATCGTTGTAGCATTAAGCCTTTTGAATTTGAAAACATCATTTCTCCACCAACTAGCCCTGTTAAAATGTCATTTTTATGATGCAGATAATTTGCAAAACCGAGGTTAATTCCAAGTTTTTGCATAGCAGGATCTATGCCTTCATGAAAACCACCGCTAAAAATAACAATTTGTATATTTTTAGATTTTAAATATTGGATAAGCTCATGTGCTCCATGCATTAGTGGAAGTGTGCTACTTAATTCTAAAACTTTTTTATAAGACATACCTTTTAAAAGGCTTACTCGTTTTTGAAGACTTTCGAAAAAATCAAGTTCTCCAGCCATAGCATGGTGGGTAATTTCGCTTGTTTGATCACCCTTGCCATGTGCTGTAGCTAAAATATCGATGGTTTCACCATCCATTAAAGTAGCGTCAAAGTCAAAAACACAAAGTTTAATCATTAAAATTCGCGCTTAAGTAAAGCTTCCACTTTGAGTATAGTTAAGATATTTTCATCTCTTTTTCCTATGCCATAAATCATACCTTTGTCTTTAACTAAAGTTTCAGGTGGCGGATCAATTCTGTTTCTGTGAATTTTAATTGCTTCAGTTAATCTATCTATAACAAAACCAGCATTTCCTCCAACTCCAGTTCCATTTGTCTCACCTCTTAAAACAATATATCTTGTTTGAGGTGTCATTTTAGAACTTCCTAAATGAAAGCGTTGAGCTAGATCAATGAGTGGCATAACATTACCACGCATATTAAAAACCCCTAGAACATAATCAGGTACACTAGGAACTCTAGTATATTCTATAGGTTTGATGATTTCTTGTATATTAAGAATTGGAATCGCATATTCCTCATCTCCAACTACAAAGCCGACAAGTTGGATGATATCATCTTCTCTTTGATCGACATCAGGACCAGCCATCTGAGTTTGCTGTTTTTGCAAAATTTGCTCTAATTTTTCATTACTCATATTCTTATCCTAGTTTCAAATTTTTTCTAACCACATTTTCCAAGTATTCTGGAGAATAAGGTTTAGTGATATATTCAGTCATACCCACTTCAACACCTCTTAAGCGGTCAGTTTTACTTGTTCTTGAAGTAACTGCAATGAGTGGTAAGTTACGATATTTAGAATACTTTCTAATTTCACCAGCTAAGGTGTATCCATCCATTCTTGGCATTTCGATATCTATAAGCATTGCATCAATATCATGTTCGCCAGATTTTATAATATTCAATGCTTCAACACCATTTGTTGCTTCAACTAAACTAACTCCTAGCGGTTCTAAAGCTTTTTGCATTAAAGTTCTATCCATTTTAGAATCATCTACAATTAAGACTTTATAATCACTTGGTTGTTCTTTAGGTTTTTTCGCACTTGATTCTAATTGCGCTTTAATATCAACTTTAATTTCTTTGGCCATATCCATCATAGCACCTACATCAATGATTAATGTCACTCTACCATCGCCACGGATTGTAGCTCCTGCTATACCTTGGATATTTTGTAAATAATCACCCATAGATTTAATAACTATCTCTTCTTGTCCTACAAGAGTATCTACTATAATACCAAGCTTGCTTTCTGCTACCCCTATAACAACGACATAAGTTTGATCGCCGCTTTCAAGGACTTGTTTAACTCCAAATACATCTGAAAGTCTCACAAGAGAAAGCACTTCATCTCTTAAGCGTAATACATTTTTACCTTCGATAGTATAGATATCATCAATTGGCACTCTAACTGTTTCAAGAACGCTTGCAAGTGGAATTGCATAGAATTCCTCTTGAGTTCCTACAAGTAAAGATTGAATGATTGCCAAGGTAAGAGGAATTTTAAGTTTAAACGAACTTCCTTTACCTAACTCACTATCAATTTCAATTACCCCATTTAGTTTTTCGATGTTGGTTTTAACAACATCCATTCCTACGCCACGACCTGAAACATTTGTTACTTTAGCCGCAGTTGAAAAACCAGGTTTGAAAATCAAAGCAAAAGCTTCTTTGTCTGTCATTTGATCTGCTTCTCTTTCGGTAATCAAATTTTTCTCTATAGCTTTTGCTTTTAAGCCATTTGGATCAAGTCCTTTACCATCATCTGTAATTTCTACAACGATGTGATTGCCTTCATTATAAGCTTTAAGTTGAACTATACCTTTTTCAGGTTTTCCATTCGCTGCACGAGTTGCTGGATCCTCAACACCATGGTCACATGAATTTCTAATCATATGCATGATAGGATCGCCAATTTCCTCTACGATAGATTTATCAAGTTCAGTTTCTTCACCTGTAATTTCAAGTTCTATTTGCTTTCCTAATTCACGACTCAAATCACGAACAACTCTTGGAAATTTATTGAAAACTTTTGCTATAGGCTGCATTCTTGTTTTCATTACAGCAAGTTGAACATCGGTTGTAATGATACTTAGCTGACTTACGACTTGATTAAGCTCTTCAAGGAATTTTTCTCCTTCATAACGCTCTTCAACATCATCATAAATTTTAAGCAAACGGTTTTTGCCTAAAACAAGCTCCCCAATTAGATTCATTAAGTGATCTAATCTTTTTACTTCCACGCGTATGGTTTGATCCATACTGCTAGCATTGCTACCTGAAGCAGGAACCTTTTTCTCTCCACTTTCTGCAGGTTTATTTGCTGTATTGTTAGTCGGTTTAGGTGCTGCATTTGTTGTTTGTTTCTTTTGTGCACGACGAGCTTGATCTTCAGCTTTTCTAACTTTTAAAAGTCTTTCTATTTCAGCTTCAACTTCAGAATCACTTAATTGATTAACATCTACTTCAGGTTCAGGAGTAGTTGTTTCTTGTTTTGGTGCTTCTGGTTCTGCTTGTGGAGTAGATTTTTCATTTAAATCTGTTGCCCCAACAGGAGACTCTCCCTCTGAAATAGCTGTTAATCTTGCGCAAATTGGTTCTATGTCCATACCAATAGCAGTATCGTTGCCATTATCGCGAATAGAATTAAGTAGAGTTTTCATTCTATCAATAGACTCTAAAACTACATCCATGATATCTGGAGTTATTTTTAACTCGCCATGTCTTGCTTTGTTTAAAACATCTTCCATGTGGTGAGTTAACTTTGTTAAAACATCAAAATTTAAGAAACTTGATGATCCTTTAACCGTATGTGCAACACGGAAAATTCTATTTAATAATTCTAAGTCTTCTGGATTTGATTCAAGCTCTACTAAATCATGGTCGATTTGCTCAACAAGCTCAAAAGCTTCAACCAAAAAGTCTTCAAGTATTTCTTGCATATCTTCCATATTTTACCCCTGTTCTTGAGATTGATGTTTTTTAATAACCTTTGCAATTTCATTGAAGAAATCGCTAGCGTTAAATTTGACAAGATAGCCTTCTCCACCAGCTTCTTGAACACCTTTCTCATTCATAAATTCATTTGATAAAGACGAGTTAAAGACTATAGGAATATCTTTAAATCTTGGATCTTCTTTAATGCGTGCAGCAAAGTGGAAACCATCCATTTGTGGCATTTCGACATCGCTTACTATAATTTTTAAAGTATCATTTAAACTTTCACCATAAACTTGGCTTAATTCTTCTAATTTGTTTATGCCCTCTACGCCGTCTTTAGCTTCAACAACTTGAAAGCCCATCTGTTGCATCATTTCTTTGACGCGTTTTCTAGCAGTCATGCTGTCATCAAGTATAAGTGCTGTTCCAGTAAATTTTTCTATTTTTCCAAAATCTATATCTGTTTTTGGAGCGTAAATTCCTAAATCTTCAACAACACTTTCAAGATCTAAAATTAGCAACACTTCATCATTTTCAATGCGTGTTACACCTGTGATTTTACCTTTATCTAAAGCACCTGATCCTGTAGAAAAAGTTGCTGGTTCTATATCCTTCCAGTTTATTCTACGAATTCTTTTTGCTTCGTGAACTATAAAACCAATAAGAATATTGCTAAATTCAGTAATAATAACTCTAGGTTTTAGCATAGTGCTTTCTGGCTCAGTGATTTGCATCCATTTGGCAAGATTGACTACAGGTATAACCACTCCACGAAGATCAAAGATACCTTCGATGTAATCAGGTACACCTGGAAGTTCTGTAAGGCTTGGGATTTTTATAATCTCCCTTACCTTAGAAACATTTACACCATAAATTCCTTCATAGACTTTATCGTGTCCTTGCTTAAAGATACGGAAATCGACAAGCTCCATTTCATTTGAACCCGTTTTCACGATATTTTCATCAAACATTTTGACCCCTCAATTTCTGTTCTCGAAATTTGATTTCTTGTTGATATTCTACTACAAAAAAACTTCTCTCATATGCAAAACTAGCTAAGTTAAGATATTTAATGTTTTCTTTGTTGATTTGATGATTTTGATGATAGTGTCCTTCACATACCCAAAATCCTAAATTTTCATATCTTTCATATCTTTTTTTTGCTAAATTTTCAAAATCTTTTATTTGATAAAAAAGGTTTTTTTTGTTTTGATTTTGAAGAATTTTATTTGAAATAAAATTACAAGTAATAATATTTAAAAAATTCAAAAATATAAGCAAATAATGATTTCTTAATGTTTTAAGAGTAAATTGTAAAAGAGGTGGTAAAAAAATATCCCCGTGAGCTAATTTTATAAAAGCGTTATTTAAAACAAGATTATTACCTTTACTTGTATGCAAATTAAGCTTTATGGGTTGCTTTTGTAAGTTAAAAATTTTCACCCTTTTAAAAAAACAAGAAAGATTAAAATCATGATTGCCTTCTAAGTAGATAATTTCAATCTTTAAGGCCAATTCTTCTAAAAGTTCTATGTAAGGTTTAGCAAATTCATGTGTAGCAGAGATTTCACCTATAAGTAAATCAAAAATATCACCCATAAGTATGAGTTGAGGGGTGGAAATTTTACCTTTTTTTAAGGTTTGTAAAAATTCCCAAAATCCCTTTCTCTGTTCATTTTCATGAGCATCCGCGATTAAAATCGCTCCATTTTGTAGTAAAATTTTTTATCCTTAAAATTTCAAAGGCTCATAATTTATAGAAAGGATTTCAAATTCACTCTCACCCTTTGGCAAACGCACTTTAAAATCATCTCCTTCTTTTTTTCCAAGCATAGCTTTTGCTATTGGAGATGCGATGGAAATATAACCCTTATCTAAATCTCCTTCGCAAATTCCTACTAGAGTATATTTGCTTTCTTTTTCTGTATCCAAATCCATGATCACAACACTTGAGCCAAATTTCACACTATCATGTTCATAGCTTGAAGGATCGATCACTTGAGCTCTTGCTAGCAAGTCACTAAGCTCTGCTATACGACTTTCAATTAAAGCTTGTTTTTCTCTTGCAGCATGGTATTCCGCATTTTCTTTCAAATCCCCGTGACTTCTTGCTGTATCGATTTCTATTACAACAGCGGGACGTTGATTATCTTTCAAATCTTTTAATTCTGCGGCTAACTTATCATAGCCAAATTGACTCATTGGTTCTTTTTGCATAATTTATCCTTTTATATTTCACTTAGGATTTTTGCTAAATTTTTAGCACTTCCAAATTGTAAATATTCTTTTAAAAAATAAACTTTAGCAAAAAATGCCTTATAATCATATTTATTATAAGCTTCATATAAATTTAAAACATTGACTTTATCTTGTAAAAATTCAGGATTTAAAGCTTCTTTTCCAGCGAAATCACAAAAAATATTTGCAAGTCCTATGTGTTTTAATTTTACAAAAAGTTTTGCGATAAAAATATCGATAGCCTTTGCCTTATAAGCAAGAACAAAAGGAGTTCCCACTAAAGCTGCTTCTAAAGTAGCCGTTCCACTACAAATAAAGGCAAAATCAGCTTTTTTAAGCACTTTTGGAGTGTTACTTTCTATTTTAAATTCACTAATATCACCATAAATTTCTAATTTTTCAAGATTAAATGGGGGAACACAAAGAATTTTTTCACCCTTAAATTTTTGAGAAAGTTCTTTAAAAATAGGCATCAAACGCCTAATTTCACTACGCCTTGAACCTGGTAAAAAGGCTATAGTTTTTTCATCATCTTTTTTTAAAAGTATATTGTTAATGTCTTCTTTATTTTTAAATTCTTTTATCTCATCTAAAAGCGGATGGCCTACATAAGTGCTTTTGTTAAAAAACTGATTATCAAAGGGTAAAATAGAAGCTAAAATATCAAAATGACTTTCTATGATAGGTATGCGACCTTTTTTCCACGCCCAAACTTGAGGCAAGATATAATAAATGCGTGGAATTTTACTACCTGCTTTTTTTAAAGCCTTGGCAAAAGGTATGTTAAAAGCGGGCGAATCTATACATAAAATCCCATCCATTTTTTGAGTAAAACTTAAATTTACAAGCTCTTTTATAGCTTTTTTTGCTTTAAAAATCAAAGGTAAAACTTCTATAAAACCCATAGCACTAAACTCATGTGAGCTATAAAGTGGCTTAGAATTTAAATCAAATTCTTTGCATAAGCTCTCATCATAAATCCCATGAATTTCAAATTCGCCAAAATCTTTTTTATAAGCTTTTAAAACTTCTTTTAAATGCAAATTTGCTGAAGGTTCTAAAGCACAAACTAAAAAGGTTTTCATTTGAAAATATCTTCTATGTTTGATTTAACAAAATCTTTTAGCTCATCTGAAACATAATTTTTATTTTTATTGTAAAAAAATAAATTTACTTTTATATTCTTATCTTCATAAGTTAAATTTTTATTCTCGAATATCATTTTAAAGCCTTTTAGTTTAAATCTAGGATTATCTTCTATTTTTAAGCCTTTTGGATCTATAAAATATATAAAAAAATCTCCACTTTGTTTGTTTTTTAACCAAAATATAAAATCAGGGTAAAATTTTCTTTCTTTTTGATACTCTTCATCAAAATAAGGAATATAAATTTCATCTTGATTTTCTACCAATTTTGAAAAATACCATTCATATTGCCCAAAAAATTCCAAATTATCTTCCAATTCTTTTAAAAATTCTTTTTCACTCTCATTAGAAATAGCAAAATTAATCTTACTTTCTTTATCGTTTTTATTGTAAATAATTAAAGGATTATAATAATGCTTACTAAGCTTTGCACTAATTATATAATTTTGCACTTCCTTACTTTTTTGACTTTCTTTTATACCTTGCATTAGCTCATCTAAATTTATTCTTTTATTTTCAAAATCAACTTTTAATTCATCTTCACTTTTTGCATTTAAAACATCTTTTATAGTTTTATTAATTTTTTGAACTGTTTCAAAATCTAATTTTGCTTGTATATTTTTATGGTGTGTTATTTCTTTCTCTAGCTTTACAAATTTATCCAAAACTTTAGCATTAGAATTTAATACACTATTGATTGTTTTTAATGTTGTTTTTTCATTGAATTCTACTCTATCTCCTGATGATTGTATTCTACTTTTTTCTCCATTGATAAATTTTTCAAATTCCTGCAATGTAGAATATTTAAAACTTTTATACAAACACTGCTCTAAAATTAAAACATCTTCATCATAAGAATTTACAAATTCTTTCAAAGAATTTGCTTCTCTTTTTGAAATTTTATAAATATTATTTAATTTACTTTCATTTTTATATTTTGGCACAGGTAAATCAAACGACAATTTCGTCTCTTTAAATCCTTTCAAGTGCTTACTTTCCATAAATTCACATTCTATACCTTCTATGATAGCTTTGATAGCTTCATTATCACTTGCCATTACAAAAAGAGTTTCCAATCCACATGCTAAATTTATACATTGTTCATCGATTTTAAACATCTCTTTTAAAGCATTTAATCTCTTTCTTATATTTAAGAAAGGTTCTATTCTAACACCTCTTCCTATAGTTTGTAAAACATATTTTTTAGCATTAATACTACCTATATTGATAAAAGAAATTAAATTTACACGATTGCTATCCCAACCTTCTGAAAAAACCTTACTTCCTAACATGATATTAATAGAAGATTGCGAGCTATTGATATTTTCAAAATGACTTTGCGATATATCACTTATACTTTCCACCCCAAGCTCAAGCAAAAAGTTTTTTTCCCATTCTTTTGCATTTGAAATATTTAAAAGCATGAAAGGCTTGTTTGAATTTTTACTCTTAAAAGCTAATTCTTTATCATTTCCTTTAATACTATAGCATTCTAAATTTGCATTTGCATTTGCATAAAAAATATTTTCTCTAAGTTCATCGTTATTTGCATTTTTTATATATTTTAAAAAATCATCGCTTAGCGTATTTATACTAAAATGCAAATTTTGATTTTGAAGTTTTTCATAAAGCTCTAAGGCTATATTGCTTACATCTACTTTATTTTTTAATACATTATGCACTGCTTTAAAATACGCTTTTATACCCGCATCTTGAGTATTTACTTTATCAGAAACTGCTATAATTAAAGGATTATGATATACAAAATCTTGTCTTTTTAAAATCAATTCTTCTTTTGTTTTTATAATGGCATTAAAAATTATAAAACTTTCCAAAATTGTTTTTATTTTTGCTTCTTCATTATTTTCACTTTTAAAATCTAAATTCTCATTTAAAACTGCTATGTTTTTACCATACCCTTCTTGATTAAATTTTTGAAGATTATAATTATAAGCACAAGTTATAAAATCTATCTCATCTTCAAAAGTAGCTGAAAAATTAAAAACAAAACCTTTTGGAAATTCATCTTCTTTGATAAAACCTCTAGCAAGTTCATGATAATAGTTTTTTCTTAGTGATGTTTTGCTATCGCCTCTATGAGCTTCATCTAACAATATATACCAACCATCTTTATTAAGATAATTTTTATAGTTTAATCTTTTTGCTTTTTTATCCTTGCCTACATTTTCTTCACTTTCAAGTAAATCACTTCTTGCAAAATACACTACCACTTCATTTAATAAACTAGCTTCTTTTTCTATGCTTTCAAAATCTTTTAAATCTTTTATTTTGATAAAGTTGCCGTGATGATTATTGTATTTAGCTATATTTGCTTTGAATTGATTTAAAATCTTATCATTTGGTGCTAAAAGCATGATGGGCTTTTTAGGTAATTGATTATTTTTAATAAATTCATGTATCAAAGCTATAAGTTTAATCATAACTATAGTTTTACCACTTCCTGTAGCCATCCAAAATGAAGCCTTTGCAATATCTTCTTTTTGTAATTTTAAATTCTCGCTTTCATCTTGATAAAATTCTAAAAGTCTTCTGCGTTCTTGATTATATTCATGCGAATTTAACTCATCCATCATGTAAAAAGAAAGTATGGCTAAAGCATTTTTAACACTTTCTTGCTGATAAAATTGCAAATTTATGGCTTGAGAAAAATTACTAAAATCATAACTTTCATCAAGCTTTTGCACTAGTGATTTATCATTGATAAATTTATTTAACAATAAATGTTTTTTTATGTTTTGTTTTGCTTTAGCCATTATTTTTCCTTTAAAGCTTTAATTATTTATTATCATTTGTAGTATGTAAGAATTTTTTACATACTGAAATTTCTTGCAACTGTCTATTTTGCAATATGTTGTTAATATGCATGGTAATATTTTCTCTTAAAGCATAAAAAAGTTTTACTAAGCTTTCTTGATTTAAATATACACTATCACCAAACTCATAAAGTTCTACTTTTAACTTTTTATCTTGCATAGCGTAAAGGATGATGTTATTTTGCATTATTTTTTTTACCTTTAATCTCAATTAAAAAGACTTGGTATTTTATAATCATACTTTACTTGCAAATATTTTTCAAATTCTTTGGGAATATCTTTAATTTTATTTTTATTAAAATTAAAAATTTCTTGAATAAAATATTCCTCTGTTTCTTTATTCCCGTTTTTTATTTTTGAATCTATGCGCAATAAAGCTTTGATAATATCATCCCGATTACCTTCTTTAAGCGGATAAAAACCATCTAAAAATTTTAACATAAATACGTTATCTAATATTTCTGCATTAAACTTTTTCTTGGTCTCTAGTAATTCAAATGTCCATTTTCCTTGTTTTTTAGTATTGATAGATTTTGAAATTATCAAATCTAATATTTCATAACTAGGTTCTAGTTGACGAATAATATCACCTTTTTTAATATGATTGATAAAATCTTTTTTTGGTATTGCATTACTATTTTCATTACTAAAACTTATTGATTTTATAGTTTTACTCTTATTAATTGCTTCATATAGCACACTTTTTTCTTTTATAGATTTATCTAAAATATACCCGAAATTATCCAATTCATTATTTATTTTTTCAAGCGTAAATATATCTTTTTCTAATACACCTTTTATTACATCTCCTAAAATTTGTCCAGCTTTCTTGTAATAATATGGTGTTTCATGTCCTGTTAAACCTTCAACAAAAGCTTTACCAGCTTCACTTTCATTAAGCCAAGTCAAAATGCAAACACCAGAACCTAACAACATATGTTTTATTTTTAATTTAAACGAACCTTGTTCACATGGACATATAACAAATGAAACATCTTGATAATTTGACAATAACTTTACACATAAATCATTGCTAATTATATTAATAGTATTTACAATTGAATTCATTTCATCAAGAGTGATATAATGCTCATCTTGACCTAAATAAATATATAATTCACTCTCATTCATCACTTTTCCCACCAAATTAAATTTTTTAGTTTTTGATATTTGATTAAGTCTATATTTTCTAAATTTATAACCTCATCGTTTTCAAATTTACAAGATTTTATACCATTTTCATCTATAAAAATATTTTTGATTTTAAGTCCTAAAAGATTTGACATCGTTAAAAATATATCAAATTCTTTATCATAAGCATTCATATCAAGGCATATATTTTCGCCTTTTTTGAGTGCTTTTATGAGTTTGCGTGATTTTCTATAATCTATGAGTGAATTTTTATCAAGTTTATATTCACAATTTTCTAAACTCTCTTCATAGCTTTCAAGTTCATAGTATCTAAAAGCACCACCACCTTTAAATTCTACTTCTTTGCTTATACCACAAACAAAACCATTTAAAACTTTTTTCATTCTAGGAATGATGACTTTGTAAAAATGTTCTCCCATTTCTACTCCAAGCCATTTGCGTTCTAGTTTATGTGCAGTAGCTATTGTTGTGCCACTTCCTGTAAAAAAATCTAAAACAATAGAATTTTCATTACTGCTTGCTTTTATTATTCTTTGAAGCAATTTTTCTTGTTTTTGTGTTTGAAAATTTAAAAATTCTTTTCCATGAGCCGTTGCCATTGATGGAATATCATTCCATACATCATACTGAGATTTTCCTAATAATATCCAAGTATTATTTACAAATTTTTGTGGCGGATAATACCTCTGATCTTTTTTCCACATCATATAATATTTTCCATTTTCATCTATGGAAAATTTATCATCATCTTCATAGGGAATTCTTACATCATCAAAATTAAAAATATGACTCTTTGTTTTATAATATAGTATAGTATCATGCTTTGGTGCAAATTTAACATTAGTATTTGTGGTACCCTTGTAATTCCACACAATTTCATTTACAAAATTTTCTTCTCCGAATATATCATTTAAAAGTTCTCTACCACGATAATTTGCATTGTAATCTAAATGCAAATAAAAACTTCCTTTATCACTTAAAAATTCTTTTGCTAGTTCTAAGCGATTATGCATCAAAGAAAGCCAAGTACTATCTTGAAATTTATCTTTATAGTCAAAGTCACTTCCTGTGTTAAATGGCGGATCTATGTAGATTAGATCTATTTTGCCTTGATATTTTGGCATTAAAGAATTTAGCGCTTGAAAATTATCTGCTTTTACAAGCTCTCCGTTTAAAATTTCATCTAAATTATCAAAACTTTGCAAAAGTTTATAATAATTTTCCTCACTTAAATACTTCGTATCAAATGGTAAGAATTTGTATTTTTCATCGTTTATAGCTTTTATATCAAACTCATCATTTATGAAATTTAATTCTTTCCATTCTGCAATTTGCTCTTTAAAATTTACATCTTTATATATGGAGTTTAAAATTTCATCAGCATTGTTTGAGTGTGATTTAATAGTATCTAAACTAAATACATAGTGAGTATTTTTAGCAAATTTTGGCTTTAGCCATATAGCTTTTAACTCATCTTCAAAATCAGCTATGAAATCAATAATATTTAAAGCGATTTGTTTTAGAGTGTTAATCTCATCTATTTTTTCTTTAGTCCAATCAGTAATGCTATCATTCACATAAGAAAACAACCACAAATCAAATTGTTCTTTTAAAAATTCTTTCGCATTTTTATGTATGAAAAAATCTACTTCATTTTGTTTTTTATAAGTTTTAAAAAGCTTTTTTAATTCTTCTTCTTTTATGTTTATTTTTGCATTTTCTAAAGTTTTTAAAAAAATATCGCTAAATTCACTTGAGTTTTGTTTAAATATATTTGTGCCATCATGATTTTTAGAATTTATTACTTTTATGTTTATATTATCATCTTGTATATTTTGCAAATAAAAATTGATTTTACTTCTATTATTATCAGCATTTTGCTCATACTCATCGGTAAGAAAATTTAAAGTATATTTTTTATCTTCACTTTGCAAGCTTAAAGGATTGTAAATAGTATCTGATTTTACATAGTATAAATTTTGTGTTTTATAAAAAAGATTTGTATCTTTTGAATTTGAATATACCCTTGCATAGATATTTTTATACATAGGCGTATCGTAAAAAAATGGCGTTCCTGTTTCATTTAAATAAGTGCTAAAAAAATTATAAAGCTTATTATAAGTATCTGTATAAAGCTTTTGTGTGTCTAAATAGTCTTTAATTTTTTGAAAATATTTTTCTTTTATAACAAGTAAATTTGTAAAACCATTTTTAGCTTGATTTTGTGAATGTTTAATTTTAGAACCCAAATAACAATCTTCTAATTTTGAATAAAATGCTTTTTTATAATCCATGCTTTACCTTTAAATTTACAAGTTTAGAATAATATCTTTTTTTCCTTTAAAAATCAAAGGTAAAACTTCTATAAAACCCATAGCACTAAATTCATGTGAGCTATAAAGTGGCTTAGAATTTAGATCAAATTCTTTGCACAAATTCTCATCATAAATCCCATGAATTTCAAATTCGCCAAAATCTTTTTTATAAGCTTTTAAAACTT
>NZ_MJXP01000047.1:27802-154560 GCF_001762855.1 Campylobacter sp. BCW_6467
AAATTCGCCAAAATCTTTTTTATAAGCTTTTAAAACTTCTTTTAAATGCAAATTTGCTGAAGGCTCTAAAGCACAAACTAAAAAGGTTTTCAAAAAATTTCCTTATCAATATTTTAAACATTTTATCTTATTTTGGCTTAATTAAAAGAAGTTATGCAAGAATATACGCTAAAAGTGTATATGAAGGTTTATTTTCTCCAGTAGTATTTTCTGAAAATTTTCTTAATATTTATAAACATATATTGCATCGATTTATTAAATATTTTAATTACTCACAAGCTTTTATTTTAGCTTGCTTGCAAGTAATTAATAAATAGGGGTTGCTTCTATAATAGCTGGGGTAAAAAACATTAATTCATTTAAATCTAAAAATAAAGCTGAATCTAAAGTACATGGTTGTATACCAAAACGTTTTTCTATTGGAACATTTGGGTTGTAAAATATTTTTATACATTCTCTTCCACCTTCAACTAAAGATCTTATTTGAACTGCTGAGCTAGTTGTTGGCATAATAGAAAATATAGTTTCTAACTTTCCATCTTTTAAATCTTGTTTGCATGATTTCCCTCCAAAAAAACCACTTTCTAGTATCGCCAAACAAATATCATCATCGTTTGGATTTACAAATTGCACATAACCAAAGCGTAACAATTCTCCTAATTCATCTTTTTGTTTTAATTCATCGCTAAGTATAATTTCTCTTAAGATCCAATTTTGGTCTTTTAAATCTTCTGAAGTCTCTCTAAAAGGGCTTAAACTAATTCCTGTCTGTAAGGATCTAATAGTAAACATTGGTGTAAAATCAGATAAATCGCCAGGTTCTTCGATAGATTTAGATAAGCTTAATAAAACCAATATTAAAATAACAATTTTTTTCATAACAACACCTTATATTAAAAAAATTTTCTAAAATTCACAGGAAAATGATCTGAAGCTAAAAATGTTCTAAGTCCAGCAGCAGCTAGTATAGCTAGTATAGCTGGGGGAGTATATCTTCTGGTTGTATCAGAATTTCCTGTAACAGCGTAATCAAGAACACCACCACTTGCTTGAGTATAAGATGCAGGAGAAACAAAATGTACTCGGTTTCTTAATCCTTGATCTAATAAAGACATTAATGAATTTGGATCTCTATTAAAATCTCCCAAGATCATCCAATTAATCAGAGGCATATTTCTAAAATGCATATCAACAGCAGTAACTATAGCTCCTGCATCATTTCCACCTCTTGCTAAAGCATGTGTGTTAAAAAATACATCATTGCAAATACGGATTCCTATGATAGGTCTTGAAGCAACGGTTGGAGGAGGTAAAACAATTACTTCATCCGCTTGTCTTCTACTTACTATTGCCATATTAACTCTATTTGCTCCTACATCAACTCTTGAATAATATATAAATACTGAATTAGGACGTGATGAAGTTCCCAAATTCCATTCGTATTCATGAATAGGAATACCCACACCAACAGGTTGGACTTGTCTTTGAGTCATCGTTGCGGTAGACGGTAAAACTCCTGCTTCTTGGACGGCTAAAACATCCATAGGGTTGCTTCCTGTAACAAGTTGTCTAATGCTAATATTCCATTTACTTTCTGTTGATGCTGAAGAACCTTGCAAATTCCATGTTCCAACATTATAATCTTCTAAAGAAGCAAAACTCAAATTGATACTTAAAATAATCAATAATATTTTTTTCATATTCAACTCCAATTGAATTATCTATAAGGATTTTGAGCGGTATAGGTAGGAGGTGCTATATACCACTGTCTATCTAAATTTTTTTCTCCTGATTTTACACATTCAGTGAGAAATATTTTATAATAGCTTAAATTAAATTCTTTCATAACATCATGTATCGGCGTTTGAATACATTGCTTGGTCGCTAAATTTTGAATTTGATATGCACCGTTGTCCATAGGAAGAAGGGTCCAAAATTGAGCGTAATTACTTTGATCGCAAGGGTAATGGACGATCCCTTCGCCATAAGCATTTAGACATGTGAGTGTTTTGACATTTTTAATCATAACTTTATTTTGAGGAAATTCTATAAGCTGCCATACATTTGCATCGCCAAAAGGTCTGCTTGAATATAATGTATAACCCCATATCCAATTTCCTGGTCTTAAAGCCCATACAGTTAAAGCTGCTCCTGATGGACCCATTATGGTTATGTAGTCACTAAAATATCCTCTGTTTTCATATACAGGAACATTGTTAAATTCTCCGTTTGATTGCGTTCTAGGCGAAGGTCCTTTAATAAAATCATTACCTTTAAAAGTATTTGTTTTTATTACAGGTGGTTCTAAAGGAACATCTTTTGGTATCGAATCTGAACTATCAACTAAAGCAGGAGTTTCTTGTTTGGCTGGTATTGTAGGTGTTTTTCCTATTTTAAGTGGATCGCTATCATGTAAATCACCATAAGATCGTCCCAGAGGATTAAGCTCTTTAGAAGAGCATCCGATAAAAAATATCAATAATAAGCTTAATACTATCATAGAATGAAATTTTTGCATTTTTTCTCCTTGAGTGAATTAAGATATCGATAAGTATAATAATATAATTTTAAAAATGTATAAAAAATTATAATTTAAGATTAAATAATTGTCTTCTACAAAAGAATAAAATTTTAATTTTTTATATTAATATCAAAATGAAAGTTAATTTTAATAATAAAAAAACTTTTTTTATTATTAAAATTTAAACTATGGAATTTTAAGTTTTTAAGAATAAAAATATAAATGAGTATGGAATTCAAAATATTTGAACATTAGAAGAGTTACGATTAAAATCGTGATTTTAAAGTGTAGATTGGACTAAATAATAAAAATTAAGTTAATTTTAAGTTAATTGTGAATTGCTTTATTGAGTTGAAAATAAACGAATTAATTATAAAGAACATTTCTATATAGCTTTATTTGTATTTATTCTTAAAGCTTTTTATGTTAAAATATCCAATAAGGAAAAGCAATGAAAGAAATTCTTATCACTAATGACGATGGCTATGAAAGCGAAGGACTTAAAAAACTCATTAAGATGTTAAAAAAAGAATTTAAAGCCAAGATTACCATAGTAGCTCCTGCTAATGAAAAATCAGCTTGTTCACACTCCATAACCCTAACCAAACCTTTGCGTTTTGTTAAAGTAGGAAAAAGATTTTACAAACTTGATGATGGCACTCCAGCAGATTGTGTTTATCTTGCACTTCACGCACTTTATAAAACACGCTTGCCCGATCTTGTAATCAGTGGGATTAACAAAGGAGCAAATGTAGGCGAAGATATTACCTACTCAGGAACTTGTGCAGGAGCTATGGAAGCAGTTTTGCAAGGAATTCCCGCTATCGCTCTTTCTCAATTTTATAAAAAAAGTGAAAAAGAACTAGACTATAAAAATGCTTTAAAAATTACCAAAAAAATCATTCAAAACATTTTTGATAAAGGTTTTCCTTTGGAAAAAAAAGAATTTTTAAATATCAATTTTCCTGCAAAATCAAAAATCAAAGGCATTAAAATTTGTAAAGCGGGCAAAAGGGTTTATAATTTTGAAGCCCACTCAAACGTCAATCCACGAGGAGTGGAGTACTATTGGCTTGCAGCGGCGAATTTAGATTTTGAAGATGAGAAAAATAGCGATATTGCCCTACTTAAAAAAGGCTACGCTACAATAACCCCTATAATGCTAGATCTTACAGCTTATAAAAGAATGAAAAAAGTTAAAAAATGGTTAAAGGCAAATGATGAATGATAGATTTACACGTATAAAATGGCTAGTTGGAGAAGAAAAATTTCAAAAAATTTCACAAACAAAAGTTTTGGTTTGCGGACTTGGTGGAGTGGGTGGAATTTGCGTTGATGCGCTTTATCGTAGTGGTTTTAAAAACCTTACTTTAATCGATGCGGATAAATTTGAAATCACCAATCAAAATCGTCAAATTCATAGCGAAAATATAGGTGAAGAAAAAGCTAAAGTATTTGAAAGAATTTATAAGGCTAAAGGTATAATCAGCAAAATCGATGAAAATTTTTTAAAAAATTTTGATTTAAGTGAGTTTGATCTTATCATAGATGCCATTGATGATATCCCTGCAAAAGTAGCTTTAGCTCATCTTATAGATTTTAAAAAACAAATTTTTATCTCTTCAACAGGTGGAGCTAGAAAGCTTGATCCAACACGCATTAAAACTACAAGTATTTTTAAAACTCATGGTGATGCTTTAGCAAAAAAATTTCGTTATGAACTTAGAAAATCAGGCTTTAAGGGAAATTTTGATGTGGTATTTTCTGATGAAGAAGCACATTGTAAAGATTTAGGTTCTTTTATGGGTGTGACAGCTTCTTTTGGTTTGGCTTTAGCAAGTTTAGCAATGAGAAAAGTCTTATCAAAATATAAAGAGCAATGAGAAATTTTATTGTATTTATATTGTTTTTGAATATAGCCATTGGAGAGGATAAAATACTTGGTAATTTTTTTAAAGATTGTAATACAAGTGGGACTTTTATAGTCTTTGATGGAAAAAATTATGCAAGTAATGATTTTAAAAGAGCTAAACAAGCCTTTTCTCCTGCTTCAACTTTTAAAATTTTTAATGCTTTAATTGCACTTGATAATGGTGTAGTTAGAGATACAAAGGAAATTTTTTATCATTATAAGGGCGAAAAAGTATTTTTGCCCTCTTGGAAACAAGATGCTAGTTTAAGCTCAGCTATAAAACGCTCTCAAGTGCCTGCTTTTAAAGAATTGGCAAGAAAAATAGGACTTAAAACCATGCAAGAAAGCTTAAATAAACTTTCTTATGGAAATGCAAAAATTTCAAAAATCGATACCTTTTGGCTCGATAATTCTTTACAAATTTCTGCAAAAAATCAAGCTGATTTACTTTTTAAACTTTCGCAAAATTCTTTACCTTTTTCTAAAAAAATTCAAGAAGAAGTTAAAGAAATTATTCTTTTTAAGGAAGATAAAATCCAAAAAATTTATGCTAAAACAGGTTTTAATGATAATATCAATTTAGCTTGGATTGTTGGATTTGTAAAGACTGAAAACAAAATTTTATCTTTTGCTTTAAATGTTGATATAAAGGACATTAAAAATATTAAAATAAGAGAAGAATTGCTAGAAAAATATCTAGCAATCATAACAAATTAAAATAATCCTGCAATCTGATTTGCAATTTTATCTTCTAAAATAGGCGTAGCTTCAGGAAGTTTAAGTCCTGTTTTCACAGCTTCTGCAAAAATAATAGTATTTTTTTCTATATATTTGCCTTCATAAGTTTGTTGTGTATTATTGATTTGATTTGAATTTAAATGTCCTACTTTATCACTGCGAACATTTCCACCAAAGCTATTTAAAAAGCCTGAGCTTTGGGAATCTCTTACGCTAGCTTGTCCGCTAACATTACCACTAGAAGTTAAAACTTTACCATCAGCTTTTTGCTTGATATTAATATCTACTTGCATTTGCCAAATTGTATCTTCGGTAAGTTTTCCTAAAAGTCCTCCTACTAAAGCACCTGCAGCACCTGCAGCAACCATACCTCCTGCACCGCCGCCATTATAGCCACTAACTGCCACACCCGTAGCACCTCCTGCAACAGCACCGCCTACAGCATTATTTTCTTGTTTTTTATCACAATATAAAATATTAGTACTTAAAATATAATTTGCTTTATCAGGATCATCTATAACTTTATATCCTTTAGCTTCCAAAGCACTTCTTAATTTAGGTTCTAAATTTACATCATGTCCGCTTGTATTTTTGATATTTAAAAATACAATTCTTTTTTCCTTAGCCACAGGATCAAGAAAAATACTTTGACTCATTGTTGCATTAGTTTGTAAAGTAGTTGTTAAACAACCTGTGAGTAAACTAGCTGCCAAAACACTACTTAATGTGATTTTAAAAATTGATTTTTTCATGATTTCTCCTTAAAGTATAGAATTTTGTTTATTTTTGCGTTCTTGTTCTTCTTTTTTGATATAGTCTTTATAAAGTTTTTCAAATTGATTAGTTTTATAAGTTAAATACATCTCAAAACTTAAATGAGGTGATTAAAGTTCTATTTTACAATCTCCATCCTGTAATTTTACATAACGATTACCTACATAAGGTACTTCTTTTTTGATAATTTTATATTTTGAAAGCGAAGATAAAATATCATTAAAACGATCTTTATGAAATTTTAATTGCACTAGTGTTAATCTATTTTCTTTATCAAAAATAAAAAGAACTTTATCTTTTAAACCCTCAAGCTCAAAATCACTTGAACTTACTTCAATAATCTTACCCCCTGTGTAAATACTAGTACCAGCATTTGAAAAGTTCGGATATTTTTTTACAACTTCATCGAAATTAGCTTTACCAAGTTCTAAGCCAAAAGGCATGGGATTTGCAAATATAACAGTAGTGTAAAAAATGCAAAATAAAAATATTTTTTTCACAATTAACTCCTTTTTAAAAAATGAAAAATCAATTATAAAGACTTAAAGCTTAACAAACACTTATAAGTGTTTGTTATTTTACACTTGCTTTTTTATCATTCTAAAAATAACAATTTAGGTATTCAAATTGGAACAAGAATTAGATATTTTTTTTAATAAAATTGTAGAAAAAGTTAAAAAAGAAAGAAAAAAGCGAAAAATATCTCAGCTAATGCTTGCTAGCATTTTAGGACATAAATCACCAAATTATATTGCAAAAATAGAAACTAGAAAACATGGAGCAAATTATAATCTTGCTCATCTTTATCAAATTTCTAAAGAATTTGGTATAGACATCAAAGACTTAATGCCTTAAATTTTTCCAACAATAATAGGATTAAAAGCTTTTACTGAAAGTATGAGAGTATCGCCTATTTTTATATCTTGATAAGCTTTTAAAAATTCCTCTTCACTAAGAGTGATTTTAATAATATCTTGATTTAAAAGCAAGGTTAAAACCACTAAAATATCACTTTTTTTAATTTCTAGCAAAGTTGCACTCAAACGCAATTTTGCACTAATACTTGAATGAGTAAAAAATTCATTTTTAGGAAAATCCTTAATGATTTTTCCATTTTTAAGTTCTAAAATTCTATGACTTAACTTATAAATTTCAGCCAAATCATGACTTACCAATAAAGTGCTTATCTTAAAATACTCTAAAATTTTAGCCAATTCATCTTGTAAATTGGCGCGCATTTTAAAATCCAAAGCGCTCAAAGGCTCATCTAAAAGCAAAATTTTTGGCTCCCTTACCAAAGTTCTTGCTAAGGCTACTCTTTGTGCTTGTCCTCCGCTTAAATGTTTAGGATAAATTTTAGCCAAATTTTCAAGTCCCATTAAGGCTAAAAGCTCATCAACCTTTGCCTTAGAACTAGCGGCATAGGCGATATTTTCTTTTACATTCATATTTGGAAAAAGCGCATAATCTTGAAAAACAAAACCAATTTTTCTTTTTTGCAAAGCTAAACTAAAATTTTTTGAAGAATCAAACCAAAGTTCATTATCTACTTCTATACGCCCAAATTTAGGCTCTATAAGTCCTGCTATGATTTTTAAAAGAGTGGTTTTTCCTGTTCCACTTTCGCCAAAAAGTGCAGTAATTTTTCCTGATTCTATATCTTTTTTAAAATTTAAATCCAGCCTTCCTTTGGCGGTATTCATAGGATGATTGATATCAATTTTTATCATTGAAAACTCATTTTTTTATTGACAAAATAAAGACTAAAAAGCACTAAAAAAGAAAAAATAAACAATATAAAAGCATATTGATGTGCCAAGCTATAGTTTAAGATTTCAAGTTCATCATAAATAGCTATACTAGCTACTAAAGTTTCACCTTGTTTATGTCCTCCTATCATCATCACGACTCCAAATTCACCCACAGTATGGGCAAAACTCATCGCACAAGCACTAAAAATTCCTGCTTTAGAATTAGGCAAAATCACTCTAAAAAGAGTGTAAATTTTACTTTTACCTAAACTATAAGAAGCATCGAGTAAATTTGGATTGATCGATGAAAAGGCACTTTGCAAAGGATTTACCATAAAAGGCAAAGAAAAAATCAAAGAAGCAAAAACAAGACCTTCAAAAGTAAAAACCAAAGAAAGATTAAAATATTCTTTTAAAACTTGCCCTAAAAAACTATTAGCCGAAAAAGTTACAAGCAAATAAAATCCCAAAACACTAGGAGGTAAAATCAAAGGCAAAGAAATAAAGCTTTGAAGGATTGTTTTAAAAGGAAAACGCACAAAACTTAACAAATAAGCTAAAAATACACCAATAAAAAAAAGAATAAAAGTCGTGATAAAAGCAAGTTTAAAAGTAAGATAAAGGGTTTGTAAAAAATCTGGATCAAGCACTATGACTCCTTAATACAATATCATTTGCTTTTACAAAACAAAGCCATTCTTGATTTTCACAAAGTTCAAGTTCTAAGGCTTTTTCTTTGGTGATGATGCTAGAAAGCTCATTACCTTTAAAATCAAAAAATACCTGATACAAAAGTTCGCCTTTTTTAATTTTTGTAATTTTAGCTAAAAAAGAATTTTCAACACTTAAAAGAGTTTTACTTGTACTAAAGCAAAGCTCATGCTCTTTAAAAAGAAGTTCTACACTCGCACCAATTTTTAAATTTTCTAAGGATTTTAATTCAAGCATTAAAACACTAAAAATCACTTCTTTGGAAAGTATTTTAACAATAACTATATCCTCTTGATTTAAAAGCTCACAAATTTGTCCTTTTATAAGGTTCATGGTGTGCTAAATCCGTATTTTTTGAAAATTTCTTTTGCTTTTGAAGAGCCAATAAATTCGCTAAATTCAAAGGCTAATTTTTTATCCTTAGCGTATTTTGTGATAACATAACTTTGCTCTAAAGGGCTAAAATACTTTGTATCAATTATAATAGCCTTACCCTTAGGATGATTGATAGGAGAAACTAAAGAATAAGCCACTATAGCTATATCTGCATTTTTACTATCCACATGTAAAACAGGCACTGAGATATTTTCGCCTAAAACGATTTTATCCTTAAAAAGCTCATTTAAATCCAAATTTTCAAGCACTTCTTTAGCCGCTACTCCATAAGGAGCTACTTTAGGATTGGCTATGCTTAGATGCGTGATTTTACCTGCCTTTTCTTTTAAATTTTCAATGCCTCCTTGGAGTAAATTTTCATCCAAACTATACAAAGCTAAAACTCCCAAAACATAAATTTTTGGCTTTATTAAAGCATTTTTATCATCATAAATAGCCTTAGCATATTTAGTATCCGCTGAAAAAAAGAGATCAAATTCTCTTCCTTGTTTTAAAAGCTCATAATATTTTCCAGAAGCACCAAAAACCAATTCTATTTTATCTTCTGGATGTGTTTTCAAAAACTCATCTTTAACTTCACTCATCGCCTTTGAAGCTGAAGAAGCTACAAAAATACTTAAATTTTGCGCATTTAAACACGAAACAAAAAGCAAAATCCCAAAAAATACTACAAACTTTTTCATTTAGTTTTCCTTGTGTAAAAATTTAATTTTTGGATTATAACACAAAAAATTCATTTTATATCATTTTTGCATAAAATAAATACAGGATGATAAGTAAGTTTGTTTTGAAATTTTTCTTCAAATTCTTTTAAAAAACTTTTATTTAAAGGATAAAATCCTAAAGAATTTACACCGCTTAATTTTAAATGCCTAAAAACATCTAAAGCATTATCAAAGCTTAATTTTATGAGTTCTTGAGTGATTTTTACTTCATCAAAATAGACTTTAAAAATTTGCTCTAATTCATTTAAACTAAAATAATTTAAACCAAAACCCGTGCTTTGTTTGATTTCTTTTAAATTTTGTTCTGCAAAAGTAGAAAGAAGTAAAATCCCATTTTGATTTAGCATATCCCTAAGACTTGGTAAAATGCGTTTTAAATCAAGCCATTGCAAAGTTGCATTTGAAACAATAAGATCAAATTTCTCTTTACTTAAATCTTGTTTTGCAATTTCGTTCATATCAAAAATTAAAATATTAGAATTTTCTTTAAAATCTAAAATATCATTTTTAACATACTCATCAAAAGTAATGAAATTTTGAAGTTTTTTGCTCAATTCACCCCTACCACAACCAAATTCAAACACTTTTTCAAAATGTGAAATTTTTAAATCTTTTAAAATTTCACAAAGTTTTAAACCCATGAAATCTTGCACTTTTGCATGTTTTTCATAATCTTTTGCTTTTAAAAAATTCAAATTTCATCCCAAGTTTTAAAATCAAAAAAAGCAAAATGTGGTTCATCTAAAAAAATCAAATTTTTAAAACTATTTTTCAAGGCATTTGGTGGAAAAATTTCATCTTCTTTACTTGAATAAACCTTATCCCAAAGTAAATTTTCTTCTTGTTTTGTTAAAGCAAAGTCAAAAAGTTTTTCAAGCTCTATTTTCAAAGCTTTTTCATCTTTAAAAATAAAATCTTTGGCTAAGCTTTTGCGTTCTTTAAATAAAGCCTCTTTAAAGTGTTCTAATTTAAAATTTTGCAGGGTTTTTTTAAAAATTGTAGGATGAATTCCTTTTGATTTATCTATGCCTAAATTTGTGCCATTTATGGCTATTTTTTGTTTAAAATTAAGCTCTTTTAAAAGTCTATTTGCCACACAAACTCCCATAGAAAAAGCGATTAAAAAAAGTTCATCAAAAGCTTTGAAATTAAAATTTAAATCAAAATTTTCATAATCATAAAATAAAATCACATTTTTATCGCTTTTTAAATGCGAAAAATGACTAGGATGTGAAGCAAACCCTCCAAATGCCACTATAAGTTTTTTTGAATCAGGATTTTTGCATAAAAATTCATATTTCATAAAAGCTCTATTATCCTTTCAAGTTCTTCTATATTAAGTCCCGCGTGTAAAGAAAAACGAATTCTTGCTGTATTTTTTGGCACGGTAGGTTCTTTGATCGCGGGAGCAAAAAATCCAGCTTTTTGAAGTTTTTGTGAAATTTCTAAGGCTTTTTTATTTTCACCTAAAAGCAAGCAAATAATATAAGCATCGCCCAAAATAGTGTGATTTTTTTCTTGCAATTTACTTTTAAAAAAAGTGCTTAAAAGCTCTAATTTTTCTCTTTCTTTCTTAAAATAAGGCATTTTTTTAAAAATAAATTGCGTCCAAGCTACATTAATAGGTGGCAAAGCTGTAGAATAAATAAAAGCTCTAGCTTTGTTGATGAAAAATTTTTTATATTTTTCCTCGCATATCATACAAGCACCCATGGAAGCAAGGGCTTTTCCAAAGGTAAAAACCAAAAAATCCACTTCATTTTCTAAGGCTAGTTTTTTAACAAGCCCCAAACCCTCTTCATCAAAACAACCCACGCTGTGTGCTTCATCTATATAAAGCTTGATTTTATCATAACGCTTTTTAAGCTCACACAAAGTTTTAAAATCGCTAAAATCTCCATCCATACTAAACAAAGCTTCGCTTAAAACGATGATATTTTCATAATTTTCATAATGTTTTTGGATTAAACTCTCTAAATGATTCATGTCTTTATGATGAAAACGAAAAAAATCAACCCCGCCAAGTCTTAAGCCATCAATCATACTTGCATGAATAAATTTATCGGCTAAAAAAAGCGTCTTAGAAACGCTAGAAAGTGCTGCTATACAAGAGATATTTAAATGATAGCCACTATTAAAATGCAAAATTTCCTTATCTTTAAATTTAGCCTTTAAAAAACTTTCTAATTCTTCATAAATTTCAAAATTTCCACTCAAACTTCTTGAACTCGAACTTGAAAAAAACAAATCTTGCTCTTTTAGGGTGTTTAAAAACTCAGCTTTTAACTCTTTAGAAGACGCCAAATAAAGATAATCATTTCCTGCTAAATTTAAAAGTTTGCGATCTTGCTTATAAACAAATTTATTTTCATGTTTTAAAGGTGTTAGAGTTCTTAGATTGTGATTTTGCTCTAGATCTTGCAAAATTTTTTCAAGCTTCATTTTTTTCCTGTAAATTTAAAAATTTAAAGTATTATTTTGCCAAAATATTTTTAAAAAAGAAGTTATAATGCAAAATCAAATCTTAAAAAATCTCGATTTAAAACACATTTGGCACCCTTGCACACAAATGAAAGATCACGAAACCCTGCCTTTAATCCCTATAAAAAAAGCAAAAGGCGTGTGGCTTTATGATTTTGATGATAAGGCTTATATGGATTGTGTGAGTTCTTGGTGGGTAAATCTTTTTGGTCATTGTAATGAAAAAATCGCAAATGCCATCAAAAAACAAGTTGATGAGCTTGAGCATGTGATTTTAGCAGGTTTTACACATGAGCCTATCATCAAATTTTCGGCTAGACTTTGTGAAAAAGTGGGGCATGATTTTAATAAATGTTTTTATGCGGATAATGGATCAAGTGCCATTGAAGTAGCGCTTAAAATGAGTTTTCATTATCATTTAAATAAAGGTTTGAAAAAAAATAAATTTTTATCTTTAAGCAATTCCTATCATGGCGAAACCTTAGGGGCTTTAAGTGTGGGCGATGTTGCGCTTTATAAAGATACTTACAAAGCCTTGCTTTTAGAGTGTTTAAGCACTCCTGTGCCACAAGGTAAAGACTATACTAAAGAGCTTGAAATTTTAAAAGATATTTTAGAAAAACACTCGAGTGAAATTTGCGCTTTTATACTTGAACCCTTGGTGCAATGTGCGGGAAATATGCACATGTATGAAGCTGGTTTTATTGATGAAGCGATCAAACTTTGCCATGATTTTAATGTGCAAGTGATTTTTGATGAAATTGCAGTGGGTTTTGGACGCACAGGAACTTTGTTTGCCTTACATCAATGCAAACAAAGCCCCGATTTTATCTGCCTTTCAAAAGGGATAACGGGTGGATTTATGCCACTTTCTGTGGTACTTACAAAGGATGAAATTTATAATACCTTTTATGCACCTTATAGCGAACAAAAAGCCTTTTTACACTCTCATAGCTACACAGGAAACACTCTAGCTTGTGCAGCAGCTAATGCGGTTTTAGATATCTTTGAAAATGAAAATATTTTAGAAAAAAATCAAATTTTAAGCGCCTTTATCCAGCAAGAATTTTCAAAACTTAAAAAATTTGATTTTTTAGGAAATTTTAGAACTTGCGGAATGATTAGTGCTTTTGACATTTTAAGCCATAAACACGAACGCGTGGGACTTTTTGTATTTCAAAAAGCCTTAGAAAAAGGCTTGCTTTTAAGACCTTTAGCAAACACTATATATTTTATGCCTCCTTACATCATCACAAAAGAACAAATCGTTTATGTGGTGGAAAGTTTAGAGCAGATTTTTAAGGAATTTTAAGTTGTAAAATTTCTTGCATTTGTTCCTTAAAATCTTTATTTAAAATACTATTTTCATCAAAAAAATCAAGATTGATTATAGGAATTTTTGCATAATTTTTTATAAAATCATCTTGCAAGGTATCTTTTTTGCCCATCATTATAAGGGCTAAAAGATTGATATTTCTTTGCTTTAAAGCTTCAATGCTAAGCAAGATATGATTAATACTTCCAAGATAGTATTTTGCTACTAAAATCGTAGGGTGTTTAAAAATATTCATAAAATCAATCATAGTGTAATTTTCATCCATAGGAGAAAAAAGCCCACCCGCAAGCTCAATAAGTAGGTTCTTACTTTTTGGTAAAATGATATCTAAGGCTTTATAATCAAGCTTTTCTTTGATTTTTCCAAGATGAGGAGAAGCAGGAGTTTGTAAAAAAACACCCTCTTTAAAAATCTTTGTTTTTGGGCTAAATTTTGCAATAAACTCGCTATCTGTTGGAGTTCCTGCTTGAATGAGTTTAAAATAATCATAGTTAAAATTCGCACAAAAAGCTGCACTAAAATGTGTTTTTCCTACATCAGTATGTATTCCACTTACATAAATTTGCACAAAAAATCCTTAAGAAAGAAATTTTAAACCCACTGTACAAGCAATAATCACAGTGATTAAAAAAAGTTTTAAAAAACTTTTACTTTCTTTATAAAAAAGCACTCCTATCATTACCCCACCAGCGGTTCCAGCTCCTGTCCATATAGCATAAGCAACACTCATAGCGATATTTTGCATACTTAAACTTAAAAAAGTAAAAGAAAATCCAAAACACACTATCAAAGCCAAAAGGTAAAGCTTGTTTTTAGTGCTTACAAGTTCTTTCATGATCACCACACCAAAAATTTCACAAGCAGTAGCTAAAAACAAATAAAACCATTCCATAACTAAGCTTCCTTGCTTACCCGTTTAAGGGCTATAATGCTTAAAAGTAAAATCGCTATAAGCACAAGTTTAATTACAGAAACAGCCTCGTTAAAAATAAACATTTCATTTAAAACCACTCCTATAGTGCCAATGCCTACAAAAACACTATAAGTAATGCTTACTTCAAGTCTTTCACAAGCTTTTAAAAAACAAGTAAAAGAAATACAAACTCCAATGGCTGTTAAAATATAATGCCAAATTTCTGTAGAATATTTAAGTCCGCTTACCCAAAAGCATTCTATAATCCCACCTAAGATTATTAAAAACCAAGCTATATTGATATTGAATTTTTCATTCACATGAAGCCTTAAATTAACATAATATTTGTAAAACAAATTATATCTTAAAGAAATTAAAAGAAGCTATAAATTTACTTTTCCATAAGCCAAAATTAGATATAATCAAAGCTCATTTTTTAAGAAAGGACAAAAGATGTTAGAAGGTATCGTTAGAGAGAGTATCGGTAGAAAAGCTGCTAAAGCTTTAAAAAGAGATGGTTATCTAATCGCAAACATCTATGGAAAAGGATTAGAAAATATCAATGCCGCTTTTAAAGTAAATGAGTTTATTAAAGAAGTTCGTAAAAAAACTACTTTAATTTTTGATGTAAAAGTAGGTTCTCAAACTTTAAGTGTTGTAGTTGTGGATTATCAAAAAGATCCTGTAACTGCAGAACTTAAACATGTGGATTTAAAAGTTGCACAAAAAGGTGTGATTTCTAAATACATGGTTCCAGTTAAAATCACAGGAACAGCTATAGGTCTTAAAAATAAAGGTGTTTTAATCCAATCAAAAAGAAGATTAAAAGTAAAATGTGCAGCTGAAAATTTACCAAATTTTTTCGAACTTGATGTAAGTAAACTTGATGTGGGTGATGCTTTACTTGTTCGTGATATTGTAGTTCCTGCGGGAGTAACTATGATTGATGCTGATAGAGTAGCGGTTGTAGGTGTAGAAAAAGCTAGATGATTTTAGTCGTAGGGCTTGGCAATATAGGCGTAGAGTATGAAAATACCCGTCATAATGTCGGTTTTATGCTAATTGACTTGCTTTTAAAAGAAAGCAATTTTACAAATCTTACAAACTCTAAATTTAAAGGAGAACTTTTTAAAATAGGTTCTTCTTTACTTCTTCTTAAACCTAGCACTTATATGAATAATTCAGGACTTAGTGTAAAAGCAGTGAATGATTTTTATAAATGCGAAAGAATGATAGTTATCCATGATGATATAGATATAAATTTAGGAGCCTTGCGCTTTAAAAAAGGCGGTTCAAGTGGTGGACATAATGGGCTTAAAAGCATAGATACTTTATGTGGAAATGATTATGAAAGAGTGCGTATAGGAGTGGGAAAGGGTGAAAATGTGATTTCCCATGTTTTAGGTAAATTTAAACCCGAAGAAGAAATAACCTTAAGCAAAGTTTTAGAGCATACAAAAAAAGCTTTGCTTGAGCTTATTGAAAATGATGATTTGTCTGCTATATCATCCAAATACAGCCTAAAGGCTTAAGATGTGGATATTTTTTCGTTTTATTTCAGGGATTTATCTAAAAAATTTTTTTATCATATTTTTTTCTTTACTTGGTTTTTATTGCGGTATTGATTTGCTCTTAAATTTTAAAGATCTACCAAAAGCCGCAAATCTTGATTTGCTTTATGTTATGTTTTTATCTTTCTCGGCAGTGCCTTATGTATTACCCATTTCTTTGATTTTTGCCTTGGTAGTTTCTTTGATTTCTATGATCAGAGCAAATGAATTTGTAAGTCTTTATGCGTTAGGACTGAGCAGAAATTATGTTATTTTATTTCCTTTTTTATGGGCTTTATTTTTTTGTTGTGTTTATATAGGATTGAATTTTACTTCTTTTGCTTATGCAAATGATTATAAGAGAAATATTTTAAAAAATGGCACTATTATGAATCAAAGTGGAGAAGTGTTTTTGAAATTTAACAATAATTTTGTTTATATTTCAAAGATAAACAATGGACAAAATAGTGCTCAAAATATAAAAATTTTTAATATCAATGATTTAAATTTAAGCTCTTTTGTAAGTGCTAAAAATGCCCATTTTGAAGGTGAAAGCTGGATTTTGCGAGATGGTAATATTACATTATTACCTAAAAACTATGAACTTGCTAATGATGGCTTAAAAATACAAGATTTCTCCGAGCTTAAATCACTTGAGGGTTTTAAACCAAAGATTATAGAAGGGGTTGCTAGTAATAGTGATTATTCAATATCTGATGCACTTGAAAGTTTTGAGCTTTTTAAAGCACAAAATGTCAATACAGATGCTCTTAAAATCAATCTTTATAAATTTGTTTTTACTCCTTTTTTTGCACCATTTTTAATGCTTATTATGTATTATTTTTTTCCTGTAATAGCAAGATTTTTTAATCTTGCTTTTGTAACTTTTATAGCTTTTGTAGCGACTTTGATGATTTGGGGAGTCTTGTTTTTGCTTACTAGATTAAGCGAAAATAGTGTGATTGCAAGTGAAATTGGCATTGTAGCGCCTATTATAATTTTGGGTTGTTTAAGTGCTTATATGTATTATAAGCATCGATAAATTAAGCTTTGTGTAGTAAAATTATAAAAATTAAAGGTTAAATATGGATTATAAACAATTAAAGCAAGAATTTAATACTCCTTTTTATATTTACAATTTTGATTTCATAAAAGAGCGTTTTTTAAATCTCAAAGAGGCTTTTAAGGCTAGAAAATCTCAAATTTTTTATGCTGTAAAAGCCAATTCAAATTTAAGTTTGTTGCAAATGCTTGCAAATTTAGATAGTGGATTTGATTGTGTGAGTATAGGCGAGGTAAAGCGTGCCTTAAAAGCAGGGGCAAAAGCTTATAAGATTATTTTTAGTGGAGTAGGAAAAACCAAAGAAGAGTTAAGACAAGCTTTAGAATATGATATTTTATATATTAACCTTGAAAGCGAAGCTGAAATGATGCTTTTAGAAAGTGTGGCTAAAGAACTTAATCTAAAGGCAAGAATTAGTATTCGTGTTAATCCAAATGTTGATGCAAAAACACATCCTTATATTTCTACAGGATTAAATGAAAATAAATTTGGTGTTGAAATTGATACAGCAAGAAAAATGTATCTTTATGCAAAAAATTCATCTTTTTTAGAGCCTGTTGGAGTGCATTTTCATATAGGTTCGCAACTTTTAGATATTTCTCCCATTCATGAAGCAGCAGGCATCGTTGCAAAACTTGTAAGAGAGTTAAAAGCCTTGCAAATCGATCTTAAATTTTTTGATATAGGCGGTGGTTTGGGTGTGGCTTATGAAAAAGATGAGTGTGAAGTTGATCTTTATAGTTATGCACAAGGTGTATTAGCACAACTTCATGGGCTTGATTTAACTATAGGAATGGAGCCTGGAAGGTATTTAGTTGCTAAAAGTGGAGAATTTGTTTGTTCAGTGCTTTATGAAAAACAAAATAAAATCAAGCGTTTTGTTGTAGTAGATGGAGCGATGAATGATCTTATACGCCCAAGTTTATACGAGGCTTATCATGAAATAATCTTACCTTATAATCAAGCCCAAGAGAGTTTATGTGATGTTGTGGGCGGAATTTGTGAGAGTGGAGACTTTTTTGCTAAAGCAAGGTCTTTACCCAGCACTCAAAGTGGTGATATAATGGTTATTAAAAATACTGGAGCTTATGGTTTTAGCATGAGTAGTAATTACAATACTCGTAATAAAGTTTGCGAATTAGCCCTCGAAGAAGGACAGGTAAGATTGATCCGTCAAAGAGAAAATTTTGAAGATCAAATCGCTTTAGAAGAGAAATTTTTAAAGGCTTAAAATGTTTTTTTTAGATGTTCAAGGGACTTTAATTTCTGATCATGATAAGAGTTTAATCCATGGTGCTAAAGAATTGATCGATTTTTTAAATGCAAAAAATCTTCCTTATGTTATTATTACTAACAATACAAAAAAACTTGATTTTTTAGAAAAATTACAGCAAAAAGGATTGGCTATAAAAGAAAATGCTTATATTGATCCTTTTAGCGTTTTAAAACACCTTTTAAAACCTTGTAAAGTTGCGGCTTTTGGTGCAGATGAGTTTGTAAAAAGTCTTGAAAATCTTGGTTTTGAATTTGATTTTGTAAATCCTAGTGCTGTGCTTGTAGCTAGTTATGATGATTTTAAATTTAAAGATTTTGCCACTATGATAGAATTTGCTAGAAGAGAAGTTAGGTTTATAGCTATGCACGAAACTAGCATTTATAAAAAAGATGGCAGGCCTTATCCTGGTGTAGGTAGCATTATGGCTATGCTTAAAAATGCTATTGATTTTAAATACGAGGTTGTGGGTAAGCCTAGCATTGCTTTTTATAAAGAAGCTTTAAATTTGATAAGAAGACAAAATTCAAAAATCGATTTTGAAGATATTAAAATCATTAGTGATGATTTTAGAGGAGATTTGCTTAAGGCAAAAGAACTCGGCATGAAAACCTTACTAGTTTTAAGCGGCAAAATAAGCGACACAAAAGGGCTTGATACGGATTTGCTTGATGGAGTTTATCCTAGTGTTTTTGAGTTTTTAAAGGAGCTAAAATGCTAAATTTAGAAGAATTTAGAAATAAAATCGATGCGGTTGATGATAAAATTTTAGAACTTTTAAACGAAAGAATGACTTATGTTAAAAGCATAGGCGAGCTTAAACAAAGTAGCGGGGGAAGTATTTATCGTCCTGAGCGCGAAAGAGCCATTATCAATCGTTTAAAAAATGCAAATTTAGGACTTTTAGATCAAAATGCCATAGAGGCAATTTATCAAGAAATTTTTGCAGTTTCAAGAAATTTAGAAATGCCTCAAACTATAGCTTATTTAGGGCCTGAAGGAACTTATACTCATCAAGCAGCAAGAAGTCGTTTTGGAGCGATGAGTCGTTATATAGCCTTGGCTAATATCGAAGATGTTTTTAAAGAGTTAAGCAACAAAGAAGCAAAATACGGTGTTGTGCCTATAGAAAATAATACCGAAGGTGCAGTAGGTATTACTTTAGATTGTCTAGGTAGGTATAATGAGCTTAAAATTTTTGGTGAAATTTATATGGATATTCATCATTCTTTTGTGGGAATTAATGAAAATTTAAAAGAAATCAAACGTATTTATTCGCATCCACAAGGTTATAATCAATGTCGTAAATTTTTAGAAAGTCATGAACTTAGTGCTATAGAATTTGTTCCTTCAAAATCTACAGCTAATGCGGCTTATCTAGCTTCGCAAGATAAATATGCAGCAGCAATTTGCTCTAAAATAGCGGCTAAGCTTTATAATGTGCCTGTGCTTTTTGATAAAATAGAAGATAATGCAGCCAATAAAACAAGATTTTTAATTTTAAGCGATATTAAAAATCCTAAAATACCAAATTGTAAAACTTCTATTTTAGCACACACAGCACATAAACCTGGGGGGCTTAGCTTTTTATTAGAGCAGTTTAAAAAAGAAAATATCAATCTTACCAAGCTTGAATCTCGTCCTGTAAAATCAAAAGAATTTTTACACAGTTTTTATATAGATTTTGAAGGGCATATTGATGATGAAAATGTAAAAAAAGCTTTAAAAGATATACAAGAGATTGTTTGGCTTGGATCTTATTTATCAGGAGAGAAAGATGAAATTTAATGAATTTTTAAATCATTTAAGCAATTATGAACCCGGCAAAGATATAGAAGTTATTGCTAAAGAATATGGCGTTAAAGAAGTGATAAAATTAGCAAGTAATGAAAATCCTTTTGGCACGCCACCAAAAGCTATAGAATGTTTAAGACAAAATGCAAACAAAGCCCATCTTTACCCTGATGATAGTATGATAGAACTTAAAAGCACATTGGCTCAAAAATACAAAGTTCAAAATGAAAATATTATTATCGGTGCAGGCAGTGATCAAGTGATTGAATTTGCTATACATGCTAAGTTAAATTCTAAAAATGCTTTTTTGCAAGCTGGAGTTACCTTTGCTATGTATGAAATTTACGCCAAACAATGCGGTGCAAAGTGCTATAAAACTCAAAGCATTACTCATAATTTAGATGAGTTTAAAAAGCTTTATGAAACGCACAAAGATGAAATTAAACTCATTTTCTTATGCTTGCCAAACAATCCTTTAGGCGAGTGTTTGGATGCAAGTGAAGTGACCAAATTTATTAAAGGTGTGGAGGAGGATTGTTTAGTTGTGATTGATGCAGCTTATAATGAATTTGCAAGTTTTAAAGATAGCAAAAAACATTTAGAACCTTGTGAATTGATTAAAGAATTTGACAATGTACTTTATTTGGGAACTTTTTCTAAGCTTTATGGATTAGGAGGCTTACGCATTGGTTATGGCATAGCTGATGCTAGTATTATTAGTGCATTTTACAAGCTTCGTGCGCCTTTTAATGTGAGCAATCTTGCTTTAAAAGCAGCAGTTGCAGCAATGGATGATGATGAATTTACTGAAAAAACTTTAGAGAATAATTTTTCTCAAATGGAGCTTTATAAAGAATTTGCTAAAAAACATAATATCAAAATCATTGATAGTTATACAAATTTCATCACTTATTTTTTTGATGAAAAAAATAGTACAGATTTGTCTGAAAAATTGCTTAAAAAGGGTATAATAATAAGAAATTTAAAAAGCTATGGTTTAAATGCTATACGCATTACTATAGGAACATCTTATGAAAATGAAAGATTTTTTACAGAATTTGATAAGATTTTAAGATAGATATAAATCAAATAAAAATATGTAAAATTCGCCAAACTAAGGGATGAGAATTAATGGATTTTAAAAATATGTTTCATCAAATTGGGCAACTTTATCAAAATTTAACTCGCAAGCAGCGTATAGTGATTGCTGCATCTATTGTAGTGGTGGTTGGGTTTTTGGTTTTTTTAGCTTTATTTCGCGGAAGTGGCAGTAATGCAAATAATGGATATGCAGTTTTAGTTGAAAATGTAAGCCCAAGTTCTTCTGCTGCAATTGTAGCTAAACTTGAACAAAATAATATTCCCTATAAATTAGAAAGTGAAAATAAAATTTTAGTTCCACAAGATCAGGTTTATCGTCAAAGAATGTTTATTGCAAGCGAAGGTCTTATAAAAGATAGTCGCGTGGGTTTTGAAGCTTTTGATACTCAAGCTTTTGGAGCTACAAATGAAGAACAAAAGGTAAAATACCAAAGAGCCATAGAAGGCGAACTTGCAAGAACTATTGAGACTTTAGAACCTATTCGTAGCGCTGTTGTACACATAGCATTTCCTAAAGATAGTGTTTTTACCGAAAGGCAAATTCCGCCTACAGCTTCAGTTGTTGTTAATGTTCGCGAAGGCTTAAAGCTTACTAGAAAACAAATTGATGGTATAAAAAATATTGTTTCAGCGGCAGTTCCAAAACTTACTAAAGAAAATGTTAAGATTAGTGATCAAAGTGGTGTGCCTTTAGATGAGCAAGAAGCATATGAAGATGATTTGGTTCGTGCGCAAATTAAATTTAAAAGTGATCAAGAAAAAGCTTTAGAAGATAAGATTATAGAAAATTTAGCTCCTTTTGCAGGTGGTATGGATAAAGTAAAAGTGAGTGTAAATATAGATTTTGATTTTTCCAAGCAAGAATCTCAAAGTGAAATTTATGATCCAAATCCTATAGTGCGTAGCGAGCAAACTTTAAACGAGGAAAGAACAGGTAGAAAAGATCCAGAAATTCAGGGTGTTCCAGGTGCTGTTTCTAATATAGGTCCTGTTGAAGGACTTGACAATAAGGGTCAAATTGACACTTATAAAAAAAATCAAGTTACTACAAATAATGAACTTTCTAAAACTATTACAAATACCAAAAAACAATTTGCAACAGTTTTACGCACTTCAGCAGCTGTTACTATAGATGGAAAATATCAAGATGTGGTTGATGAAAATGGGGATGTGAAAAGCGAATATGTTCCATTAACCAAAGAAGAGCTTGCAAGTGTTGAGAGTATAGTTAAAAATACTATTAATTTTAGTGCTACTAGAGGTGATAGTGTTGTAGTTCAAAATTTACCATTTCATCGTGAGTCGATTAGAGTTGAGAGTAAAGTTAAAACTTTTTATAATCGTTTTATTGAGCCGTTTATTCCACCGGTTAAGTATTTTATTGCAGCGATTTTACTTTTTATTTTTTACAAAAAAGTTATTACTCCATTTACTCAAAAAATGCTTGAAGATGTCGCAGCGCAAGAAGAAATGCAGCAAGGTCCAAATGCTGTTTTAGATGATGTTGAAGATACTTTGGAAAAAATGAATGCAGCAAGGAAAAAAGTTGAAGAACAACTTGGTTTTGGAGATAATTTCAATGAAGATTCTATCCAGTATGAGGTTTTGCTTGAAAAATTGCGTGGTTTGGTAAGTGATAAAAGCGAGGAAATTGCTGCACTTTTGCAAAATTTAATTCAAAACGATAGTGAATTCGGTGAAAAGGATATGTGATGATAAAGCTAAGTGAAGAACAAAAAATGGTCTATGATGATTTATCGATGCCTGAAAAGGTGGCGATATTTCTTATACAACTTGGCGAAGATGCAACAACTTCTGTGTTTTCACATATGGAAATTGATGTAATTACAGAAATTTCACGTTATATTGCTATGGCTAAAAATGTTGATAGATCCGTAGCTACTGCAGTTTTAGAAGAATTTTACACTCTGCTTCAATCAAATCAATATATTAAAAGTGGTGGTTTGGAATATGCTAAAGAAATACTTTTTCGTACTTTTGGGCCAGAGATTGCAAATAAAATTCTTGAAAAACTCACTAAAAGTATGGAGAATAATCAAAATTTTGCTTATTTGGCGCAAATTAAACCACAGCAACTTGCAGACTTTATTACTAAAGAGCACCCACAAACCATCGCTCTTATTTTGGCACATATGGATTCTATTCATGCGGCAGAAACTTTAGAGTATTTTAGTGATGAATTAAGGGCTGAGGTGGTTATAAGAATGGCAAATCTTGGCGATATTTCTCCAAGTATTATTAAAAGAGTTTCTGCAGTGCTAGAAAGCAAGCTTGAAAGTCTTACCTCTTATAAGGTTGAAGTGGGCGGCCCAAGAGCAGTAGCAGAAGTGCTTAATCGTTTGGGTCAAAAAGCAAGCAAATCAACCATTACTTATATTGAACAAAGTGATGAACGCTTAGCAGAGACTATTAAAGAGCTTATGTTCACTTTCGATGATATACAAAAACTTAGTACTCAAGCTATAAGAGAAATTTTAAAAGTAGCTGATAAGCGTGATTTAATGATAGGTTTAAAAGGCGCAAGTGAAGAGTTAAAGCAAAAATTCTTAGCCAATATGTCTACGCGTGCAAGCGAAGCTTTTCTTGAAGAAATGGGTTTTTTGGGTGCTGTGCGTGTTAAAGATGTTGAAGATGCACAAAGAAAGGTTGTTGAAGTGGTGCAAAAACTTGCAGAACAAGGTCTTGTTCAAACAGGCGATGCGGATGAAATGATAGAGTAGGTGAGAGATGGTTAATCGTAGCAATGTAATTTCTGGTGGGGCTTCTGATCAGCATGTTGTTGAAGGATATCGTTTTAAAGTTATTTCAGAATTTGATAATCATACAGGTGAAAAAAAACATACTCAAACTCCAGATGAAGAAAATGCTAATATATCTTTAAATGATGAAAAATCAGTCGAAGAAAATCATGCTATTGCCCCTACGCAAGCTGTTATGGAAACTCAAATTCCAACATTTCAACCAAGTTTTGTTGAAGATTTGCTTAAAAAAACAGATGAAATGTCAAGCAATATTATTAAACTTCAAATGCAAATAGAAAGTCAAGAGAATGAATTTAATAACCGCTTAAATTCAGAACTTGAAAATGCTAAAGAAAAATTTGCCAAAGAAGGTTATGAGAAAGCAAAAGAAGAATTTCAAAAGGAATTGAGTGATTTTAAAGATAAGTATTTAAAAAGTATAGCCAAGCTCGATAATGCTTGTGAAAATCTTGAAAATTTTATAGAAAAAAACGAGAAAGAATTAGCAGATACTGCTATAGATATCGCTAAAGAAGTAATCTTAAAAGAACTTGAACTAAATTCAAGTAAGATAGCTTATGCTTTGGCCAAAGATTTAATCGGCGAGCTTAAGGGTGCTAGTGCAATTGAGCTTAAGGTTAATGCAGAGGATTATGAGTATTTAAAAGAGCAATTTGATCAGAATGCTCATATTAAAATAAGTCTTGATGATGCAATTAGCAAAGGAAGTGTTATTATTATAAGTGACGCAGGCAATATAGAATCCAATCTTAACTCTCGTCTAACTAAAATTAAAAAAATGGTGAATAATGAGTAAAAAATTTGCCCATACTCAAGAAGAGTTAGAAAAGCTAAGTTTAAAAGAATTAGAAAATTTAGCAGCATCTATACGTGAAAAAATCATACAAGTTGTGAGTAAAAATGGTGGACATTTAAGTTCAAATTTGGGTGCTGTAGAACTTAGTATAGCAATGCATTTGGTTTTTGATGCAAAAAAAGATCCTTTTATTTTTGATGTGTCACATCAATCTTATACACACAAGCTTTTAAGCGGAAAAGAAGAAATATTTGATACTTTAAGACAAATCAATGGTTTGAGCGGTTATACAAAACCTAGCGAGGGAGATTATTTTGTAGCAGGGCATTCTAGCACCTCTATTTCTTTGGCAGTAGGTGCTTGTAAGGCCATTGCTTTAAAAGGTGAAAAGCGTATTCCTGTTGCTTTGATTGGAGATGGTGCTTTAAGTGCGGGTATGGCCTATGAGGCTTTAAATGAATTGGGTGATTCTAAATTTCCTTGCGTAATACTTTTAAATGATAATGAAATGAGTATTTCAAAACCAATTGGAGCAATTTCAAAGTATCTTTCTCAGGCTATGGCAACACAGTTTTATCAAAGTTTTAAAAAGCGTATTGCTAAAATGTTGGATATATTACCTGATAGTGCTACTTATATGGCTAAGCGTTTTGAAGAGAGTTTTAAACTTATTACTCCTGGGCTTTTGTTTGAAGAATTAGGGCTTGAATATATAGGGCCTATTGATGGACATAATTTAGGTGAAATTATTTCTGCATTAAAACAAGCAAAAGCTATGCAAAAGCCTTGTGTGATACATGCTCAAACCATAAAGGGTAAAGGCTATGCTTTAGCTGAAGGAAAACATGCTAAATGGCACGGGGTAGGAGCTTTTGATATAGATAGTGGAGAGAGTGTTAAAAAAAGTGATACTAAAAAATCTGCTACTGAAATTTTTTCTAAGAATTTGCTTGATTTAGCCTCAAAATATGAAAATATTGTTGGGGTTACGGCGGCTATGCCAAGTGGAACAGGTCTTGATAAGCTTATAGAAAAATATCCAAATCGTTTTTGGGATGTGGCTATTGCAGAACAGCATGCAGTAACTTCTATGGCCGCTATGGCAAAAGAAGGATTTAAACCTTTTATTGTAATATATAGCACCTTTTTACAGCGTGCCTATGATCAAGTGATCCATGATTGTGCGATTATGAATTTAAATGTGGTTTTTGCTATGGATAGAGCAGGGATAGTAGGCGAAGATGGGGAGACGCATCAAGGTGTTTTTGATCTTAGTTTTTTAGCTCCTTTGCCAAATTTCACTCTTTTAGCCCCAAGAGATGAGCAAATGATGCAAAATATAATGGAGTATGCTTATTTACATCAAGGACCTATTGCTTTTCGTTATCCTAGAGGGAGTTTTATTTTGGATAAAGAATTTAATCCTTGTGAGATAAAACTTGGTAAGGCGCAATGGCTTGTAAAGAATAATAGTGAAATTGCTTTTTTAGGTTATGGACAAGGTGTGGCAAAAGCGTGGCAAGTTTTAAGAGCCTTGCAAGAAATGAATAATAATGCTAATTTGATCGATTTAATTTTTGCTAAACCTTTAGATGAAGAGCTTTTGTGTGAGCTTGCTAAAAAAAATAAAATTTGGTTTATTTTTAGTGAAAATGTTAAAATTGGTGGTATAGAAAGTTTAATTAATAATTTTTTACAAAAATATGATTTGCATGTAAAAGTTGTTAGCTTTGAATATGAAGACAAATTTATTGAACATGGAAAAACAAGTGAGGTGGAAAAAAATCTAGAAAAAGATGTCAATAGTTTGTTGACGAAAGTTTTAAAATTTTATCATTAAATAATAAAAAATATTATTTAATATAAACTTCTTTTAATAAAAATTTTATTATTATTTCCACTTAAAAAAGCAAGGAATAAATACAATGGAATTACTACAAATGCTTAAAAAACATGAGTTAAAAGCTACTCCGCAAAGACTATGTGTTTTAAAAATTTTAAAAAGACATGAGCATCCTAATATTGATGAATTATATGCAGAAATTAAAAAAGAATACCCTTCAATCTCTTTAGCGACGGTTTATAAAAATCTTAATACTTTACAAGAACAAGGTTTAGTTGTTGAAATCAATGTTTTAAATCAAAAAACTTGTTACGATATTTATGAAGAAGAACATATTCATGTAGTTTGCGCCAAATGTGGTGGTATAGAGGATTTAAGTTTTAAAGATGCTAAGCTTTATGAATATCAAGAGCATTTAGAAAAAAAGATAGGCAATCTCGTCAATCATCTGTCCGTTTGTGCTTATGTTGATAGTTGTAAAAAGTGTCATTAAGCAAAATAAGGTTAAAATAGCCCATATATTTTAAGGGTTATTTTAATGGTTTATGAAATTCAAAAAAACTTTTTACTATCTGATTGCACTCTTTTAGAGAATTTAAAAAAAGATAATATACCTTTTAGAAATTCTAAATTTGAAACTTTTTATACTCAAATAACTTCAAATCATAGTGTTAAATTTCAAAGTTTTTGCAATGAATTTTATAAAATTACAAAATTTAATAATTCAATTTTAGAACAGAATCAAGAAGAGAAAATTTCTAAAAAAAAATTTGAAAAAGCTCGAAAAAAGATTATAGGAAAGAGCATTAAAAAAGAACGCTTCGAATTTAAATTGTGTTCTTTAAAAAGTTATATTGATATTTATGAAGAGCCTAAAATTTGTATTTTAAAAATATTTTTTCCAACATTGGATAGTTCCAATGAATTTAAAATCCCTAAAGATTTTAAAATTCAAAAAGAATTACATCATGATTTAAATTCTAAACATATCGTTTTATATGGTTTTGAATATCAAAAGTTTGATATAGAGAAATGTTTTAAAATTATAGAAAAAAATCAGAATTTTAGCTTGGATTTTCCAAATTATATTAATGCTTATGATGGATTTAGGATTTTTTTATTTTATTTATTTAAAAAATTAAAATTTTATTGGACTTTATCTTTAGAGAGAAAAGATAAGCAAAGTTTATGTGAATTTTTATTTTATTCAAGAAGTTTGTATATAGTTTTATCAAGCATGAGTACTATTTTAGATAAAAATTTGAGTAATATTTTGGCTTTAAAGTTTAAAGATATAACGAAAAAAACTCAAGATATTTTAGCAAGTGAAAATTCAAATCAAGATTTATTGCTATTTTTAAGCGATGAAAAAATCCAAGATTTGTTTAATGATTTTGATTTTTTCATAAAGGAAAATTCTTTTTATGAAGGCGATTGCAAAGATAGGTTTTTTAAACAACTTGTTGCGTTAGAACTTAGAAAAAAAATTATTTTATTTAGAAAAAATATACTAAAAAATTTTGATTTAGAGCTTTTTGAAAATAGTTTTTTTGAATTGGCAATATTTTTAGAATATTTTTATCGTTTTTTAGAGATAAAAAATTTAAACAAACTTTATGAAAAATATTGCAAAGATAGAGATAAAAATATTTTTTCGAAAATAATCAATAATAAAAATAAATTTTGCAAATTGCTTAAAAAATCAAGTAAAAATTTGAAAATTTACAAAGGATAAAAATGCAAAAACAAGAAAAAATTATAGAAATGTTTAATCAAATTGCACCTACTTATGATAAGGCGAATAGAATTTTAAGCTTTGGAGCTGATGTAGCGTGGCGCAAAAAAGCTTGTCAAAGAGTGATGAGTTTGTATTTAAAAAAAGATTTAAAAATCGCTGATATTGCCTGTGGCACAGGGGATATGATAGAGATTTGGCAAGAGAGTGCTTTAAAAATGGAAAAAAATATTTTAAATATTAAAGGTATTGATCCAAGTAGTGGTATGCTAAATGTTGCAAGAGAAAAATTTCCAAATGTCGAATTTATAGAAGCAGGGGCGCAAAATTTGCCTTTAGAAAGTCAAAGTTTAGATATTTTAAGTATTAGTTATGGCATTCGCAATGTTGTAGAAAGACAAAAAGCCTTAAGCGAATTTGCTAGAGTACTCCAAAAAGATGGTATTTTGGTAGTTTTGGAATTTACAAAAAGAGAAAAGGGTGGATTTATAGCAGCTTGTAGAGATTTTTATCTTAAAAATATTTTACCAAGTATAGGTGGGATAATCAGTAAAAATAAAAGTGCTTATGAGTATTTGCCAAATTCTATTGAAGGATTTTTAAGTAAGGAAGAGTTTATTTTAGAGCTTAAAAATGCTGGTTTTAAAATGCTTGATTATAAAAGTTTTAGCTTTGGCGTGAGTTCAATGTTTATAGCAAAAAAACTATGACACCAACAGAATTAAATCTTAAAGCAAAGGCTTTATTAGAAACACATTTTGAGGATATAGTTTTAAGTGGAGAAATTTCAAAAATCACTTTGCATGGTTCAGGGCATTGGTATTTTGATTTAAAAGACGAAAGATCAAGCATTGCTTGTGCTATGTTTAAAGGAGCTAATTTAAAAGTCGGATTTAAACCCGCAGTGGGGGATTTTTTAGAGCTTTGTGGAAGTGTGAGTTTATATCCTGAAAGTGGTCGTTATCAATTTATCGCTACTAGTATGAAAAAAGCAGGTTTTGGGGATTTGGAAGCACAGTTTTTGGCTTTAAAAGAGCGTTTGCAAAAAGAAGGACTTTTTGATCCACGCTTTAAAAAATCTCTGCCAAAATTTCCTAAAAAAGTAGGTATTATCACTTCAAAAACTTCTGCTGCTTTGCAAGATATGTTAAAACTTATTCATCAAAAAGAATATTTTTTGGCAAAAATTTATATTTTTGATACTTTAACTCAAGGAAGCAATGCTTCTTTTTCCCTTATGCAAGCTTTAAAAAAAGCTGATGATATGGATTTAGATATTCTTATTATAGCACGTGGTGGAGGAAGCAGGGAAGATCTTTTTTGTTTTAATGATGAAAATTTAGCAAGAGAGATTTTTAAAGCAAAAACTCCTATCATTTCAGCCATAGGACATGAGATTGATTATGTTATCAGTGATTTTGTTGCAGATTTTAGAGCTCCAACGCCTTCGGCTGCTATAGATACTTTGTTTTATTCTAAGTTGGATATAGAGCAAAGTTTAGATTTAATGGAAGAAAAATTAATACAACTTTGGAATCATAAAATACAAAATTATGAAAATTTGCTTTTAAATTTAAGTAAATTTTTCAAATTTAATTCTTTGCCAAAAATAATAGATGAAAAAATAAAACAAAGCCATAATATAGAAAAGCAATTAAATCATCTACTGGAAAATCAAATGCGTTATAATGAATTAAAATTAGATAAATTGCAAAATGCTTATTTGCAACATGAGAATTTTTTTAATAAAAGCAAAAAGTTTATTTGTATCAGAAAAAATGGTAAAATAGTAAATTTAGAAGATCTTAAGAGTGATGATATTGTCATTTTAAGTTCTCAAACTTCTCAAAAAGAAGCAAAAATTTTATAAGGATAGATTATGAGAAAAATCAATTTCAGTGCAGGGCCATCAACTTTACCTTTAGAAATTTTAGAGCAAGCTCAAAAAGAACTCTGTGATTATCAAGGTAGGGGCTATTCTATAATGGAAATTTCTCACCGCACAAAAGTATTTGAAGAAGTGCATTTTGGAGCACAAGAGAAAGCTAAAAAACTTTACGGGTTAAATGATGATTATGAAGTATTATTTTTACAAGGTGGAGCAAGTTTGCAATTTGCTATGATTCCTATGAATTTAGCTTTAAACGGGGTTTGTGAATATGCAAATACAGGAGTTTGGACAAAAAAAGCAATTAAAGAAGCACAAATTTTAGGTGTCAATGTTAAAACCGTAGCAAGTAGCGAGGAAAGTAATTTCGATCATATTCCTAGTGTGGAATTTAGTGATAATGCTGATTATGCTTATATTTGTTCTAACAATACTATTTACGGCACTCAATATCAAAATTATCCTAAAACTAAAGCTCCTTTGATTGTGGATGCATCGAGTGATTTTTTTTCTAGAAAAGTAGATTTTTCAAATATCGCTCTTTTTTATGGCGGAGTGCAAAAAAATGCTGGAATTTCGGGTTTAAGTTGTATTTTTATCCGTAAAGATATGTTAGAAAGATCTAAAAATAAACAAATTCCTAGTATGTTAAATTATTTGACTCATGCCGAGAATCAGTCTTTGTTTAACACGCCTCCAACCTTTGCCATTTATATGTTTAATCTTGAAATGGATTGGCTTTTAAATCAAGGTGGGCTTGATAAAGTGCATGAGAAAAATTCTCAAAAAGCTACTATGCTTTATGAATGTATTGATTTAAGCAATGGATTTTATAAAGGACATGCAGATAAAAAGGATAGATCTTTAATGAATGTGAGTTTTAATATTGCTAAAAATAAAGATTTAGAACCTCTTTTTGTAAAAGAATCCGAAGAAGCTGGAATGATAGGACTTAAAGGACATAGAATTTTAGGAGGAATTCGTGCAAGTATTTATAATGTACTTAATTTGGATCAGGTAAAAACCTTGTGTGAATTTATGAAAGAATTTCAAGGAAAATATGCATGATAAAGCGTTTTGATGAGTGTAATAGAATGTCGCAAATTATTGTTTTTGATAAATATTTTAAAACTGCAGGACAAGTGGCTTTTGAACCTAGCGGAGATATTAAAAAACAAACCAAAGAAGCGCTTGCAGAACTTGATGCTTTGTTTGAAAAAATAGGTGCAAGCAAAGGGGATTTGATTCAAATTCAAATCTGGCTAGCTAATATGCAAGATTTTGATGCAATGAATGAAATTTATGATGCTTGGATTAAAAATTATCCTAAACCTGTTAGAGCTTGCGTAGGAAGTGCTTTAGCAGAAGGTTATTTGGTGGAAATTCAAGCTTTTGGAAAGCTAAGAGAGAATTAAAAATTCTCCCCTCCAAATTTTAAAAGCGCAGATCCCCAAGTAAAACCACCACCAAAAGCATCCAGTAAGATCAGACTTCCTTTTTTAAGTCGACCTTCTTCATAGGCATCATTCATTGCCATAGGTATAGAAGCAGCTGAAGTATTGCCATATTTTTGTACGGTAATCACACATTTTTCATCGCTTAGATTGAGTTTTTCTTGGACGGCTTTAATGATGCGTAGATTAGCTTGATGAGGAATAAAAAGATCAATTTCTTGTGCTAAAATGTTATTTTTAGCTAAAATTTCTACAACATCATTGCTAAGCGTGTTTACTGCTATTTTAAAAACTTCATTGCCCCTCATTTGCATAGAAAGTGTTTGACATAGGCTTGATTTTTGCGATCTTTGAGTCATTAAAAGATCTCCATAATTACCATTGCTTGCAGTATGTACATCAAGGATATGATTTTCATTGTCCAAACTTACAACTCCAGCACCCGCACCATCTCCAAAAAGTATACAAATGCTTCTGTCATTGTAATCCATAATTGAACTTGTTTTTTCAGTTCCTATGATTAAAACATTTTTTTTTAAACCACTTTCTACTAAGGCTTTAGCTTGTTCAAGTAAATAGATAAAACCAGAACAAGCTGCTGAAATATCAAAAGCACTAATATTTACAAGTCCTAAATTTGAAGCAATTTTACAAGCCGTTGAAGGCATAGTAAAATAATCAGGACTTAAAGTGGCTACAAGAATTGCATCAATATCTTCAGGTTTTAAATTTGCTCTTTCTATGGCTTTTAATGCAGCTTTTGTACCCAAATCGCTGGTATTTTCATTTTCATTAGCAATGCGTCTTTCTTTAATGCCTGTGCGTCTAGTGATCCATTCATCGGTGGTATCTACCATCTTCTCAAGATCAGCATTGCTTAAAATTTTTTCTGGAATATAAGAAGCTATACTTTTAAGACTGGCTTTAAGCATTGTATTTCCCAAGTTCATTTTCTATAAGTTCATTGATATGAGACTGGCTAAAATTTATAGCTTGAAAAATTGCATTTTTAATAGCTCTAGAATCGCTTTTTCCATGACTTATGATTACACAGCCATTAACTCCAAGAAGGGGTGCTCCGCCATATTCTTGCCAATCTATGTGTTTTTTTAATTTTTTAAAAGATGGCCTCATAAGTAAAGCACCTATTTTAGAAATAAAAGATTGCTTTACTTCGTTTTTTAGAAGCTGAAAAATAGCTGTTGCCACACCTTCACAAGCCTTTAAAATAACATTTCCATCAAAACCATCGCAGATTAAAACATCTATTTCACCATTGAAAATATCTCTACCTTCAGCATTGCCTATAAAATTTGGAATTTTTTTCATAAGCTGATGACTTTCTTTGGTAAGTTCATTGCCTTTGCATTCTTCTTCACCATTAGAAAGTAAAGCAAGGCGTGGTTTTTGAATTTGCATGATTGCTCTAGCATAAACTTCACCCATTATGGCAAATTGAAATAAATTTTCAGCTTTACAATCTGTATTAGCTCCAACATCCAAAAGTAAAGTTTTGTTAACGATATTTGGCATTAAAGTGGCAATAGCAGGTCTTGAAATACCTTTAAGTCTTCCAAGCCTTAAGGTAGCCAAAGACATACTTGCTCCACTATGACCCGCTGAAACTACAGCATCTACTTTTTTTTCTTTTAATAAATTAATAGCTTTGTATATGGTTGTTTCTTTATTTTTTAAAGCATCTGTGGCATTTTCATTCATCGAAAAAATTTCACTAGCTTCTTCGTATTGTATATATTGTTCTAATTTTTTTGGTATTAAAGGTTTTAGAATTTTAGAATTTCCCACTAAGATAGCGTTAAAAGGTTTTGCTTCTAGCGCCTTTAAAACGCCTTCTATAATGGGTTTTTCTCCAAAATCACCACCCATTGCATCAATGGCAATGTTAATCATTGATTTTAATATTCCTTAGTTGTTGGATTCGCACGGTGAGGCATTTTGTAGCTTCCATCTTTGTCTTTTATAGGCATAGGAAGACTAACTTTATAGTGAGTTCTGCGTTTAGCTGCACGAGTTTTGCTCACTCTTCTCTTTGGTACTGCCATTTTTTCTCCTTTATAAAATTTAATTAATTATTGCAATTTATGCAATAAAAATAATCACTTAAATAAGCTTCAAGCTCGCTGATAGCAACTTCTATTAAATCAATATGTCCATCGAAAAATTCTATAGTATTGCTCAATTCGTTTGCTTCATCTTTAAAAATACCGTCACTTGCAAAAAGTTCTAAATTTTCTTTAATTTCAAGTTCTAACTCAGTTCCACAACTATCACAAGGTCTATAGATAAAACCTTGCATAATAGCATTTATTTTAACAAGCTTAGGATTTATTTTTACTAAATTTCCCTCAAAAATCATATTTTCAAGATTAAGTTTAAAAGGATATTCCTTTGTATTAATCTTAGAAAAAGGGATTTTCATTTAGCAAATTTCATTTGGTTTAAAGAAAAAATCAATTTCTATTTTTGCATTTTCCAAGCTGTCACTTCCATGAACAGCATTAGCATCAATACTCTCAGCAAAATCGGCTCTAATTGTTCCTGCTTTAGCTTCTTTAGGATTTGTCGCTCCCATTAAATCTCTATTTTTTAATACAGCACCTTCTCCTTCTAGTACAGAAACAACAACAGGACCGCTAATCATAAATTCAACCAAGTCTTTAAAAAAAGGTCTTTCTTTATGAACAGCATAAAAATTTTCAGCTTGTTCTTTACTAAGTTGAACTTTTTTCATTGCAGCGATTCTTAATCCATTGCTTTCAAAACGATCTAAAATTTTTCCTATAACACCTTTTTTAACAGCATCAGGTTTAATTATAGATAAAGTTTTTTCCATCTTTGTAATAACTCCTTATTTTAATAAAGCTTAAAATTATACTTGAATTTGTTTAAAGAAAGTTAAATTAAAAGAAAAAGCTAGGAATCTCTAGCTTTTTAATTTTTTAAAATTATGCAAAAACTGGAGTGTCCCCACTTCTCATATCAGCGCCAATATTATCACGACTTGGTTGTCCTGATTCTACAGCACTCCAAACTATACATCCATCTGTTGGGCAAGCACTAGCACAAGCGGGTTGATCATTATGTCCTACGCATTCAACGCATTTGTTTGCATAAACATAATATCTATCTTCGCCTTCTGGATTGTTAGCATCATCAACGATAGCACTCACTGGACACTCATCAATACAAGAACCACAAGCAATACATATATCTGTAATTTTTACAGCCATTTTTTCTCCTTTTTAATATTAAGATTTAAAAGATTTTAGCATAAAATTCTTAAATAATGTAAATTTTGATAATCAAAAATTTACATTATTTGATAATAATTATAATTTTCTTAAATTTTTAATATTATTTTAGATATTTAAAAAAAAATAAAGATTTAAACGATATAATTTCGTTATCAATAAAATTTATTATTTAGGAGAAAATATGATAGTTACTAAAAAAGCTTTAGATTTTACTGCTCCAGCAGTATTGGGAAACAATGAAATTGTTCAAGATTTTAATCTTTATAAAAACATAGGTCCAAAAGGAGCGGTAGTATTCTTTTATCCAAAAGATTTTACTTTTGTTTGTCCTTCAGAAATTATAGCTTTTGACAAAAGATATCAAGAATTTAAAAACCGTGGCATTGAAGTAATTGGAATTTCAGGAGATAATGAATTTTCACATTTTGCTTGGAAAAATACTCCAGTAAATCAAGGTGGTATTGGTCAGGTTAAATTTCCGCTTGTTGCTGACTTAACTAAGCAGATTGCTAGAAATTTTGATGTACTTTATGCAGAAGCAGTTGCCCTTCGTGGTTCGTTCTTGCTTGATGCTGATGGAACAGTTCGCCATGCTGTGGTTAATGATTTACCACTAGGTAGAAATATAGATGAAATGTTAAGAATGGTTGATACTATGCTTTTTACAAATGAGCATGGTGAAGTTTGTCCTGCAGGATGGAATAAGGGTGATGAAGGTATGAAAGCTAACCCTAAAGGCGTGGCTGAATATCTTGGTAAAAACGAAGCTAAACTTTAATTTCTTAGTATAAAGCCTCTTCATGAGGCTTTTTCTTCATTTTTATTCTTTAATTGAAATTCATAAATTTTCTACTATAATTTTACACACATATTAAAATTTTTACTTAGGCTAAAATATGGCAGGCGAAGATCAAGAAAAAACAGAAGAACCCACGTCCAAAAAGATAGAAGATGCGCGTAAAGAAGGTAATGTTCCAAAGTCTCAAGATGCGGCAGCTATTGTAACTTTGATAATTGGAGTAACTATAACTTTACTTATGATGAGTTTTATGGGCGAGAGAATTGTAAATTTATATAGATACTATCAAAGTTTTATTGGTGTTGAATTTGATTTGCGTATTATTCAAGCCATTATGATTAAAAGCATTTTTGAGGTTTTAATTATTCTTGCACCTATTGTTTTAAGTATTATGATTGCTGGGGTTTTGGGAAATATTATGCAATTTGGTTTTATTTTTACAACTAAACCTATTATGCCAAATTTAGGAAAAATCAATCCTCTAAAAGGTTTAAAAAACCTTTTTTCATTGAAAAAAATTGTTGAAAGTATAAAAATTATTTTAAAAGTGGGTATTGTTTTTACTATAGCTTTTATAGTTTTACTTAAATTTATGCAAGAGCTTCCAAGAGTTGAGCTTTATACTATGGTTGCACAGCTTACTTGGCTAAGAGACAGAGCTATTGTTTTAGCAGCTATTGTTATAGTTGCTTTTTTAATTATTGCTGTTTTAGATGTTTTTTTGGTGCGTTTTCAGTATTTTAAAGGTTTGCGTATGAGCAAACAAGAAATAAAAGATGAGTATAAACAAATGGAAGGAGATCCTCAGGTTAAAGGTAGAATTCGTAGACTTCAAATGGAAGCTGCGCGTCGTCGTATGGTTCAAGATGTTGCAGGTGCGGATGTGGTGATCACAAACCCAACGCATTATGCCGTAGCTATTCGTTATGATACAAGTAAAGAACAAGCCCCTAGGGTTGTTGCCAAAGGAGTGGATTTTCTCGCTCTTCGCATAAAACAAGTAGCCTATGAAAATAATGTTGTGGTTTATGAAAATCCTCCTTTAGCAAGAGAGCTTTATAAAGCTTGTGATGTTAATGATCTTATTCCTAGGGAAATGTTTAAAGCTGTAGCTGAGGTGCTAGGATTTGTTTATAATACAAATAATAAGAGTCGTTTAGCTGGTCAAGTAAAAAAAGGAAACTAAAACTTTTAAGGTGTTTTAGTTCCTATTTTATTGATAAGTTCAAGAACAGATTTTTGAGTGCTTGTATCTGCTGTATCGACTTTAAAATATATTTCTACTCTATTATTTTCTAAGGCTTGAGGATTTCCATTGATAGGATTATTAAGCCCGTAGCTTTTAATGCTAATATTTTTCAAATTTGCTCCACCTTCTATAAAATATTTTAATACATTTTCTGCTCTTTGGTAGGCGAGTTCATAACTTCTTATAATAGAGTCGCTATTGTCTGTATAGCCTCTAATTTCTATTTTTGCTTGAGGTGGCAAATATGTTGTTAGTTCAGCCATACGTTTTAAATAATCTTGTATATCAGCTGAAACGATTTGAGCGCTACCTCTTTCAAATTCAACTTTGGATGGAAGGTTAAGAGCAACCTGATTGTCGCTTTGATCTAGAGCCGCTTGAAGACGTTTGATGGTTTCTTGCTGTGTCATAGTCATTTGTTTTAACGATTTGAGTTCATCACTTTCTTCTTTTGCTGCACCCTTATATTTTTCTTGGGTTTTGCTCTCTTCTTTGACTGTTTGAGTAGAGGTATAATCAAAGATTTTAACAAATTCGGTTTTTAAAGCCTCTACTTTAGCAGGATTTGTTTTAGAAATTGCCCAAAGAGCAATAAAAAGCGCCAAAAGCAAACTTAGAAAGTCTGCATAAGGTACAGCCCATTTTTCACCTGCAGGACATTCTGGACATTTATGTTTCTTGGCCATTTTTAACCTTTGTCAAATTGTGAAATTTTTGGATCATCGTGACTTAAGAAATTAAAAAGCTTAGCTTCCAAATCTCTAGGATTCGCACCTTCTGCAATTCCTTTTATGGCTTCAGTGATGACAATTTGCTCTTTTACAAGATCCATTCCATTAGCTTTCATTTTTCTTCCCCAAGGTGCAAAAAGCGCATAAGCACCAAAAATCCCAGTAACCGTAGCTGTAAAAGCACCTGAAATACCCGCTGCCATTGCTTGAGGATTGTCTAGCAATTTAAGAGCTAGAATAAGACCAAAAACCGCTCCAACAAGTCCCATGGTAGGGCAAGTTTCTCCAAATACTATCCAATATTCTGCACATTCTTTATAATGCTCTTCAAGTTGTTCGGTTTGTATTTCCATGCTTTCGTGAATTTCTTCAAAGCTTTTACCATCTACAAGCATCATCATAGCATTTTTTAAAAATTCATTTTCAATCTCATTGGTTCTTGATTCTAATGCTAAAAGCCCATCTCTTCTTGCAATAATGGCAAATTCTATTAACTGGGCTATCCTTTCAGGTAGATTTACTCCAGAGCCTTTAAAGACAACTTTGAGTTCTTTATAAGCTGCTTTTACAATTTTTTTATGTGTAGAAGTCATTGCACAAAATGCAGCTGTTGGCATAACTATAAGAAAGGAAGAAAGATGTACAACATGTAAAGGATTACCACCTTCTAGTATATCTCCTACTGAAATACTAGTAACTGCAAGCACCATTCCCAGTATGGTTGAAAGATCCATTAAATATCTCCTTGATTATTTTAAATCGCCCCAATTTTTGGCGATACTTGAGCTTGTTTTTAATTTTACTTTTAATTTTACTATATTTTCCATAATATCTCTAGTTTTTTTTACAAAATTTTCACATAAATCATCTTTTACTTCAAAAATTAATTCATCATGAATTTGTAAAATAAGCTTTTTGTCTTCATTTAATTCTTTATCGATTTCTAACATAGCAAGTTTGATTACATCTGCTGCTGAACCTTGCAAGATTGAATTAATACTTTCTCTTTCATACATGGCAATTTGCATAGGTTTTGCATTTTCAAAATCAAAATAACGCTTGCGACTGTTTAAAGTAGTGATAAAACCATTTTGTTTAGCTTCGTTTTTAACTGTTTCAAAATATTTCTTAATACTAGTAAAATTTTCAAAATATTTTTCTATGTAAGATTTGGCTAAATGAGCTTCTATTTTTAAATTTTGACTTAAAGTTTTATAGCCCATGCCATAAATAAGTCCAAAATTTATACTTTTTGCAACACTTCTGGTTTCATAATTGCTTTCTCCAAAAATCATTATAGCTGTTCTTGCATGTATATCTTCATCGTTAGCAAAAGCATTTAAAAGTTTTTCATCTTCGCTAAAATGCGCAAGCATTCTCAGTTCGATTTGAGAATAATCAAGAGAGATAAAACTAAATCCATCTTTAGCTACAAAGCAAGATTTATAATCTTTTGCGTATTGTCCGTGTGCAGGAATATTTTGCAAATTTGGATCTTTAGATGAAAGGCGTCCTGTAGCGGTTCCAGTCTGTAAAAAACTTGAATAAATGCGTGAATTCTTATCTTTTAACGCTAGTTTTAACAAAGGTTCGCAATAAGTGGAATAAAGTTTGGCAAGTTCTCTATAATCTAAAATTTTGGGAATTATAGGATGTTTATCTAAAAGTGCATTTAAAACTTTTTCATCGGTAGAATATCCTGTTTTTCCTTTTTTTCCACTTGGAAGTTTAAGTTTTTCAAAAAGTATATCACCTACTTGTTTAGGTGAGTTTAGGTTAAATCTATCCTCACAAAGAGTATAAATTTCTTCACTTAAATTTTTGATTTCATTTTCAAATTTTTTCATAAGGGCTTCAAGTGCATTTGTATCAAGCTTTATGCCATTTTCTTCCATCATCATAATGATTCTAATGAAATCAAATTCACAGTTTTTAGCAAGTTCTAATAAAGGAGCTTCAAGATTTTTTAAAAAATAAAGATAAAATCTTAAAGTGATATAAGCATCTTCTGCTGCGTATTTGCAAGCTTTTTCAAGTTCTACGCTTGCAAAATTTTCTCCTTTTTTAACAAGGCTTTCAAAATGTAAGGTTTCATAATTAAAAAGTCTTAAGGCTAAATCATCCATATTTACTCTTAAAGAAGGATTTTTAAGCCATGCTAAAATCATTGTATCTGCGTATTTTTGAGGTAAATTTAATCCAAAATTGTTTTGAATGATTTTAAAATCATATTTGAGATTGTGTCCTATAACAAAATGATTAAAGATTAGCTCTATAGCTTTTTTGGCACTTTGCAATGAGATTTGCTCACCTACTCCAAGATAATTATGAGTTAAAGGCACGTAAAAAGCTTCATTTTCACTCATGCAAAAACTAAAACCAACAATTTTTGCTTCTTTTGTATCAAGTCCTGTGGTTTCGGTATCAAAAGCAATAATACTTTCTTTATCAAGGGTATTTAAAATTTCAAAAAGTTTGTTTTCATCTTGTATTAAAGTGGCTTTAAAACCTAAATTTTTATCTTTATTATCAGGATTTTGACGCAGTTTTTTAAGTAAAGTATTAAGTTCGTAATGTTCTAAAATTTCAAGTATTTTTAAAAGAGGTTCTTCATCAGGATAAGTTGCTTTTTCTATAAGATCTTGCACTTCTAAATTTTCATACAAAGAGGCTAATTTTTTGCTTAAAAATGCATTTTCCTTACCCTCTAAAAGCAAGTTACGACTTCTTTCGTTGCGTACTAGGGTTAAATTTTCATAAATTCCTTCTATACTACCAAATTCATCAAGTAAGGTTTTAGCCCCTTTTGCACCTATACCTTTAACGCCTGGAATATTATCAGAACTATCTCCGCAAAGAGCTAAAAAATCTCTGATTTGATGAGGTTTTACTCCGTATTTTTCTAAACACGCTGCTTCATCATAGTCGTTTTTAGAAATAGGACTGTAAATGCTTGTTTTACCATCTTTTATGAGTTGATAAAGATCTTTATCTTGAGTGATAATGCGTACAAAAATATCCCTATCTTCACAAGTTCTTACAAAAGAAGCGATGATATCATCGGCTTCATAACCTTCCCTAGAAACGCTTATAAAACCCATTTTTTCTATCATCTCTATGCAAATTGGAATTTGTTCTAGAAGTTCAGGTGGTGGTGGAGTGCGATTTTGTTTATAGTTTGGATCAATTTCGCTACGAAAAGTTTTTCCTTTGGAGTCTAATGCAAAAACAATATAATCACTTTTGTGTTCATTTTTTAAGCTATAAATAAAATTTGCAAAACCGCTAATCATTCCACTAGCTTGTCCTTGTGAATTTTTAAAACCTTTTAATGCGTAGTAAAGTCTGAAAAAAAATCCAAAAGTATCAATAATAGTTAAAGTTTTCATAATAATTTCTTCTTTGATAAAATATATTTTTGGGTTATATTATTTCAAAATTTTGCTTAAAATGTCTACAATTTAAGATCTTTAAGCAAAAACACTGCAATTTTTAGCCATAATTACAAATTATTTATAAAAAAATATATTAAAATATAAGGATAATGTAATGACAAATCAGCAAATTGATGGAATTGCGGATAAGAATTTTAATACACCTGAAGGTAGGAAAGTTTTTAAAAAGGCAGTTTTTTCTTGCTGGTTGGGAACTGCTATGGAATATGCAGATTTTGCACTTTATGGTTTAGCAGCTGCAACAATTTTTTCAGAAGTGTTTTTTCCTGAGCAAACTCCAGTAATTGCACTTTTGCTTAGTTTTGTAACTTATGGCATAGGTTTTATTGCAAGACCTATTGGGGCTTTGTTTTTTGGTTATTTAGGTGATAAACACGGAAGAAAAAATGTTATGATGGCTACAATAGCTTTAATGGGAATTTCAACTACTCTTATAGGTTTTATTCCAAGCTATGCAGTGATTGGTGTTTGGGCGCCTATTTGTTTGGTTGCATTACGTTTTATGCAGGGTTTTGGCGCAGGAGCTGAACTTTCAGGTGGAACAGTTATGCTTGGAGAATATGCTCCTAGCAAGAGAAGAGGGCTTGTTTCTTCTGTGATTGCCTTAGGATCAAATAGCGGAACTTTGCTTGCGTCTTTTGTATGGCTTTTGATGGTACAAATGGATGAAGCAAGTTTTAAAGAATGGGGTTGGAGAGTTCCTTTTATGGGAAGTATTTTAATCGCTCTTTTTGCTGTATATATTCGTTTTCATGTCAAAGAAACCCCTGTTTTTGAAAAGCAAAAAAATGAAATGATGAAATTGCGTCTTAATAACGAAAAGCATATGAAAAAAGATGAAAGAAGTTTTTGGCAAAGAAGTCGTGCTTTTTGGACTATGGTGGGCTTAAGAATAGGCGAAAACGGACCTTCTTATCTTGCGCAAGGTTTTATTGTAGGTTATGTGACTAAAATTTTACTTTTAGACAAATCAGTTGCCACTACAGCGGTAATGATAGCTTCATTGGTGGGTTTTTTGGTTATTCCTTTGGCAGGTTATTTAAGTGATAGATTTGGAAGACGTATTACTTATAGAATGTTTTGTTTGCTTTTGATGATTTATGCTTTTCCTGCTTTTATGCTTTTAGATAGTAAAAATGAAATTATTGTGATTTTAACTATTATTGTAGGTATGTCTTTAGCATCTTTAGGGATTTTTGGTGTACAAGCGGCTTGGGGTGTAGAACTTTTTGGGGTAAAAAACCGTTATACAAAAATGGCTTTTGCTAAGGAGCTAGGTTCTATTCTTTCAGGAGGAACAGCGCCTATGGTGGCTTCTGCTTTGCTTGCGTATTATGGCACTTGGTGGCCTATCGCAACGTATTTTGTATTAACTGCAGGTATAGGTTTTGTGACTACATTTTTTGCGCCAGAAACTAGAGGCAGAGATTTAAATAAAATAGAAGATGCGATATGAGACTTATCTTAGACACGGATATAGGCAATGCTATTGCAGGAGCAAATACCGATGATGGTTTAGCGCTTGCTTTGATTTTGGCATCTAAAGAAATCAAACTTGAAATGCTAAGCACAATTTGCGGTAATGTTCCAAGTCTTGTTGCCTATAGCGTGGCTAAGGATTTATTTAAACGTTTAAATTTAAATATCCCCGTTTATTTAGGAGCGAATGAAGCCTTAAAAGAACCAAGTAAAGCTTGGCGTCAAAGACTTGATGAAAGTGTAAAAAATTTTAAACTCGAATATCTTTGGGAAAATATAAAAAGTCCTGAAATTTTAGAAAATATAAATCCTGATGCGATTTTTAAAATGGGTGAGTTGGTGGGTAAAAATCCTAAAGAAATTTCTATTTGTGCGATAGGACCTTTGACAAATATCGCTATGGCTATGAAAATTTTTAAAGATTTTGATATAAATCTTAAAGAGCTTTTTATTATGGGCGGTAGTTTTGATATGCCTTATTACACTAAAGATACAAATTTTGGTTTCGATCCTGAGGCGGCTAGTATAGTGTTAAATTCAAGAGCTAAAATTACACTCGTACCTTATAATGTAACCATGCAGACTTTATTGACTCATGAGGATTTAAAAGAGTTGCAAGCTAAGAATATTTTATGCGATTTTATCGTTAAAACTTTAGGCGTTTGGATTGATTATGCTTCTAAAACACGTGGTACAAAGGGAACTTGGATACATGACGCTTTAACGATAGCTTACGCATTAGATTCTAGTATTGCAGATTTTGATGAGTGTTATGCTGATGTTATTTGCGATAGTTCTTTGGCAAGAGGTATGAGTTGGCGTTGCTTTAAAGAACCAAAAATGAGTATGGGGATGGATTTAAGCACTAAAAATTGTGTTAAAATTTTAAAAAATGTAGACAATGCAAAGCTTTTAAAACTTATAAAAGAGAGGCTTTTAAAAGGAGTTTGCTATGAAAATTATGAAAGCATAACGACTTAATTTTCCAAGTAAGATAAAAAATATAGTTTTTAAAAAAGAATATTTCGCAAAACCAAGTCCTAAGGCAAAAAGATCTCCCACTAAAGGTAAAAAGCTTAAAAAAGCAAATATACTTCCAAATTTGGCAAAATTAGCATTGAAATTTTCTAATTTTTTCAAGGATTTGCTAAAGTATTTTTCTAAAATTTTTTGCTTACCAAGATAAGCCAAGCCATAAGTACTTAAACTTCCTAAGGTATTACCCAAAGTAGCTACGATAAGCACTAAATTTGGATTAAAATCAAGTTTTATAAAGCCTAAAACAAAGGCTTCGCTTGCCAAAGGTAATAGTGTGCTTGAAAGAAAACACACTATAAAAAGTCCTAAATAACTTATATCATTATATAAAAAATCAAACATAAAATTATGATTTTTGTGTATTTTTAAGCTCTAAGTCTAGATAATATCCTGTGTAAGAACGGGTTTTTTTGTGTTCTTTAGCGACTTTTTCCACGCTTCCTGTGCTAATAACCTTGCCGCCTTTAACTCCGCCTTCAGGCCCCATATCGATGATATAATCAGCATTTTTAATCACATCTAAATTATGCTCTATCACAAAAACCGAATTTTTAAGATCAACTAAATGTTGTAAAACTAAGATGAGTTTATTAACATCTTCAAAATGCAGTCCTGTTGTAGGCTCATCAAGTATATAAAGGGTTTTTCCTGTATCGCTACGACTTAGTTCTTTGGCAAGTTTGATTCTTTGTGCTTCACCTCCACTTAAGGTGGTGGCATTTTGTCCTAGGGTTAGATAATCTAAGCCCACTTTTACTAGAGTGTCTAATTTTTGTTTGATTTTAGGAACGGCTGTAAAAAATTCACTCGCTTCTAAAACACTCATATTTAAAATTTCACTGATATTTTTGCCTTTATATTTGATTTCTAGCGTGGCATCATTGTAGCGTTTGCCCCCGCAAGTATCACAAACCACCATAACATCAGGTAAAAAATGCATTTCTATTTTGATTTCTCCATCTCCGCTACACTTCTCACATCTTCCCCCTTTTACATTAAAAGAAAAGCGTCCTGCTTTATAACCACGCATTTTAGCTTCTTTAGTGGCGGCAAAAAGATTTCTGATTTCATCCATAGCGCCTGTATAGGTGGCAGGATTTGAACGTGGTGTGCGTCCAATTGGGCTTTGATCAAGATAAATAACTTTATCAAGTTTTTCAAGTCCTTCTATTTGCACCCCACCAAGTTTTTTAACTTTTTTAGCGCGGTTTAATTCCTCTTGTGCAAAAGGAAGTAGGGTTTGAAGTATCAAAGAACTTTTTCCAGAACCTGAAACTCCTGTTATAGCGACTAAATTTTGTAAAGGAAATTTTACGCTTAAATCTTGGATATTGTTAATATTTACATTTTTAAGTTCAAGCCATTCTTTTTGTGCTCTGTTTTGAAGTTGTGAAATTTGTTTTTTCCCATTCATATAAAGTGCAGTTTCGCTTTTGCTTTTTAAAAGTTCTTTATAAGTTCCACTAAATACAACCTCACCTCCAAATTTTCCTGCTTTTGGGCCAATATCCACAATAAAATCTGCTTCTTCTATAGTCATTTTATCATGCTCTACGACAATTAGGGTATTGCCCTTTTGTTGTAAATTTCTTAAAGTTTTAATCAGTTTTGCAGTATCTCTTTCATGAAGTCCTATGCTAGGCTCATCTAAGACATACATCACTCCGCTTAAACCACTGCCAATTTGTGAAGCTATGCGGATTCTTTGTGCTTCACCCCCACTAATCGTTCTTGCATCGCGCCCTAAGGAAAGATAACCTAGCCCCACATCATACAAGAAAAACAATCTTTCGTTGATTTCTTTTAGGATAGGTTTAGAAATAAGTTTTTGTTGCTCGCTTAAATAAGAAAAATTTTTCTCATCTGCAAAAAAGGCCGTACTATCTTCTATGCTCATATCTAAAATTTCACCCAAGCCTTTTTTGGCTACTTTCACGGCTAAACTTTCGGGTTTTAAACGATGCCCACCGCAGTCTTTACAAATTTTTTCACTCATATATTCGGCTAAATCTTTTTCATCTTTTAGCATTTCATAAGCCATTTTAACCACGCCTTCAAAAGTGCGTTTTAGACGATTTCTTTTCCAAAGAAATTCTATAGTTTTGGCATTACCATACAATACAAGGCGTTTTTGTTCTTCGCTTAATTGCATAAAAGGTATTTTGATAGGAATTTCATTTTGTTCGCAAAAGGCGATTAGGAATTTATAATAATAACTTTTGTTAAAACCATACATGATTTTAACAGCACCATTTTCGAGGCTTAAATTTTCATCGATGATTTTTTTCATATCTAAAGTATAACGAATTCCAAGTCCATCACAAGCTTCACATGCTCCTTTTGGAGAATTAAAAGAAAAGCTTAAAGGTTCAAGTGGAACAAAGGAAATTTTACAATCAAAACAAGCTGAATGCTCGCTAAAATGATAGTGTTTATTAAGGTTTATTTCTTCATGATTTAAAACTTCTATTTCTATTTCTCCAAAGCTTTCTTGTAAACCTTTTTCTATATCGCTTGCAAGGCGAGAAAGTAAATCTTCTTGAATTTCAAGTCTATCTATGACAAGTTTAATGGTGTGTTTTTTGGTTTTAGCCAGTTCAATTTCTTCATCAAGTCTTACTAAAACTCCATCGATTTGAGCTCTTACATAGCCTTTGTTGCGTAAATTTTCAAGTAAATCTGCATAAGTTCCTTTTTTTTCTCGTATGAGTGGAGCGTAGATGATGATTTTTGCACCTTTTGGAAATTTTAAAATTTCACTGACTATATCACTTGCACTCATAGATGAGATTTTTTGTCCACATTGATGACAATGTTGAATACCTACTCTTGCATATAAAAGTCTTAGATAATCATAAATTTCAGTGATGGTTCCTACGGTAGAGCGTGGGTTTTTAGAAGTGGTTTTTTGATCTATAGCAATGGCTGGGGTTAAACCTTCGATTTTATCAACATCAGGTTTGCCTACCTTATCTAAAAATTGTCTAGCATAAGCGCTTAAACTTTCTATATAACGGCGTTGTCCTTCAGCATAAAGAGTTCCAAAAGCAAGGGTTGATTTTCCACTCCCACTCAGTCCTGTAAAAACAATGAGTTTGTTTTTGGGAATTTCAAGGTGGATATTTTTTAGGTTATTTTCTCTTGCACCAATGATTTTTATGGTATCGTTCATAGTCTTTCCTAAACATTAAATAAATTTAAGATTTTAGCATAATAATATTAAAAGAACTTGGATAAATCCAAGTTAAAAATTTATAAGATTTAGCTTATTAAGCAAAGAGTGGGTGGTTCCAAGTATTGATAAGGCATATACGCAAAGTAAAATTTTTCTATGAGCTGAAATATGCATTTTTTCTATGATTTTAATTCCTATAAAAACTCCAACCATAGAAGCTATACCTACTAGTATTCCTTTATGAATAACTTCAGAGTCTATAACTCCAGAATTTGAAAAAGATATAATACCAGAGACTGAAGCAAAAATAACAAAAAACAAGGATAAGGAAACAACTTTTTTACTATCATAGCCTAAAAAATAAGCTAAAATTGGAGCAATTAAAAGTCCACCACCAATTCCCAAAGAAATAGCAAAAATACCAGTAAAAGCTCCAGCAATAAATAAAATGATATTCTTTACCCAAACGCTTCTTTGAATTTGCATAATGTTTTCTTTAATTCCAAAAGCATATTTGATAAAAAATATACAACTTGCCGCCAAAAATACGCTAGTAAGAGCTACATCGCTTAAAGCTTTTAAAAGCATTCCGCTAAAGCTTGCCCCTATGAGCCCTCCAAAACCTATCATAACACCATCTTTAAGATTTAGATTTTTTTTCTTATAATTAATATAAGAGCCAAAAACTGCTGCAAAAATCATTTGCAATACTGAAATTCCGATAGCATGGTGAGCGCTTGCTCCAAGTGCGAACATAGAAGGAACGATAATCATACCTCCACCAATGCCAAAAAGTCCAGAAGCAATACCTGAAATGATTCCTATGATTAGATAAGGTAAATCTGTGATTTCCATAGCTTTTCCTAAAAAATATTAAATATTTCAAATACGGAATAATTTTATCTTATTAAGCTAAGTATTATCTTAGTTTTTTAAAACAATAGAATATTTTTTTGGTAACTTTAAGCATCGTAAAAATGTTTCAAAATATTATAAAATATAAAGATTTTATAATATTTATTTTAAATTTAAAGCAAAATTTATATTTATTGATTAAAATTAACTTAGACTTTAAAAATTTTCATAAAAGTCTTAATTTTTGAAATATTTTATAAGAAAGGTAAAAGATGAGTGAAAATGATTTTTTTGGTAATTCTTTGATTTTAAAACTTACACACACTCTTCGCTCTTGGCGTTTCTAAACTTCTTTTTATCTAAATTTTTTCTTTAGTATTATTTTTATTTATTTTATTTTTTTAAAAAAGGCCTATTATGTTTGTTAAAAATGTAAATTTTTATTACAGACAAATCCTTGAAAAATTTGAAAATTCTTATTTTGCAGAGGATTTGACTAAGGTAATTATAGGGATTGATTGTGATTATTTAGATGCTAATGAATTATCATTTAGCGAGTTTAAGGCAAAATATTATGAAGCTTTAAGTAAGAATAAAATTTGCGACTTTGCTGGATTTTTTGGAGTTTTTAGTGCGAATTTTGTATCTTTGTTTGAGAAAATTCCACTTTCTTCTAAGAAAAATTATGATTTTCCTTTATTTTTATTTGCCAATGCTAAAGCTTATTTGATTTATGAGAAAAATAGTAAGATGTTTTTTAAATTTGGCGCTTCAAAATATTTTGAATATTTAAAAGATGATATTGAACCAATTAAAAAGAAACAAAAAAATGCTTTTGAAATTTTAAATTCTTTAGAAGATGAAAAAAATGATTTTTTAAAAATGTGTGAAAAAGCTAAAGAATATCTTTTAAGTGGAGATATTTTTCAAGTGGTCTTAAGTAAGCAACTTTGTATCAAGCATCAAGTAAATGCTTTTGATTATTATGAGAGTTTAAGTGCTTTAAATCCAAGCGCTTATATGTATTATTTTCCAAGTAAATATGGTGTTGTTTTGGGTTCTTCTCCAGAGTTTTTATTGAAAATTAAAAAAAGAGAGATTTATTTAGCCCCTATTGCTGGAACTAGAAATTTGGAAAATAACTGTGATCTTTTAGCTTTAGAAAAAGATCTTTTAAGTGATGAAAAAGAACTTAGTGAACATAAGATGCTTGTAGATTTAGCAAGAAATGATGCTTCTAAATTTGGCGCTCAAACAAGAGTGGAAAATCTTTTTTCTATTATTAAAAATAAATTTGTAATGCACATAGTGAGTGAAGTGTATGCCAATATGAAAGAAGATGCGAGTATTTTCGATGTGATTGAAGCAGTTTTTCCAGCGGGAACTTTAAGCGGAGCTCCTAAAATAAGAGCTTTAGAGATCATTAGTGAGCTTGAAGATTGCGATCGTGGAATTTATGGTGGTGCGGTAGGATTTTTAAATTTTAACGAAGACATAACTTTAGCGATTTTAATTCGTTGCGCTTTTTTTACTCAAGATAAGGCTTATTTGGCAAGTGGGGCGGGTATTGTTTTGCAAAGTGAGAGTCAAAAAGAATATGCAGAAATTTGTGCTAAACGCAAGGCGCTTTTGGTAGCTTTTGAAAATTTAAAAAAGGAAAATCAATGATACTTTTAATTGATAATTATGATTCTTTTGTTTTTAATGTCAAAAGCATGTTAGAGCAACTCAGCAATGATGAAATTTTAGTAAGAAGAAATGATGAAATTTCTCTGAGTGAAATTAAAAATTTAAATCCTACTCATATTATTTTAAGTCCTGGTCCAAAGCATCCAAGTCAAAGTGGGATTTGTCTTGAAATTTTTAAAGCAAGGCTTAATATCCCTGTTTTGGGCATTTGTTTAGGACATCAAGCTTTAGCTTTAGCTTTTGATTCTTTAGTGGTTAAGATGCAAGAGCCTATGCATGCAAAAAATTCTTTGATAAAACAATGCAAGGAAAATGAATTATTTTCTAATTTGCCTCCAAATTTTAGCGTGATGCGTTATCATTCTTTAGAGGTTAAACAGCTTAGTGATGAGCTTGAAATTTTAGCCCTTGATGAGAAGGGTGTGATTATGGCTTTGGGACATAAAAATTTACCTTATTATGGTGTGCAATTTCATCCTGAAAGCTATTTTAGTGAATATGGCTTACAGCTTTTTTCTAATTTTTTAAAACAAGATATAAAAAAATCACAAAAACAGGAAAATCCTTTAAGTTTTTATTTGCAAAAAATGAGTGAAAATCATTTTTTACAAAGCGATGATTTTGAGCAAATTTGTAAGATTATTATGTCTAAAGATTATGAAATTTTGCAAGTGGCGGCTTTGTTGATTTTAATCACTGAAAAGTCTTTAAACGAAAAATCTTTAAGTGCTTTTGTAAGACAAATTTTAAGATATTCTCAAACTTTTAGTGATGAGAGTGAGATGATTGATATTTGTGGAACAGGTGGAGATGGTTTTAAAAGTATCAATGTTTCTACGACTAGTGCTTTTATTTTAGCAGCTTTAGGAGTAAAAGTAGCCAAACACGGAAATCGTGCCATTTCAAGTTCTAGCGGAAGTACAGATGTGTTAGAAGCTTTAAATATAACTACTCCAAACACTTTAGAATCAGCTTTAAAACAACTAAACAATCAAGGGCTTAGTTTTTTACATGCTCCATTTTTCCATCCTTTAGTAGGAGAACTTAAAGAGATCAGATCAAGGCTTGGAGTAAGAACGGTTTTTAATGTTTTAGGTCCTTTATTGCACCCTAATTTAAAGTTAAAATATCAACTTATGGGAAATTATCACGCACCTGTGCATAGGCTTTTGATAGAGGTTTTAAAAAATTTAGGACGCAAAAAAGCTTTAGTGGTAAGAGGAAATGATGGTATGGATGAGCTTAGTATTTGCGATGAAAGTAAAATTTATGAGCTTTGCGAAGGAGAAATTTTAGAATATTCTATCTGTCCTGAACAATTTGGTTTTAAAAGAGCTTTTCATAGTGAAATCATAGGGTCTAGTGCATATGAAAACGCTAAGGATTTAAAAGATATTTTAAGTGGTAAAATGCAAGGGGCAAAATTTGATTTAGTAGTTTTAAATGCTATGTTTGCACTTTATACAGCCAATAAAGCAAGTTCGCCTTTAGTGGCTAAAGATATGATTTTAGAAGCCATTTATTCAGGTAAAGTTATAGAGTATTTTAAGGAGTATCAAGCCTATGCTAAAGCTTAAAATTTGTGGCATTAAAGATGAAAAAAATGCTAAAGATTTAGCTTTTTTAAATATTGATTTTTTTGGACTTATTTTTGCTAAAAGTCCAAGAAGAGTGAGTTTAAATCAAGCAAGAAATTTAAGTGCAATTTTTCATGAGAAAGATAAAAAAGTTGTTGGTGTTTTTGTAGATGAAAATTTGGAACAAATTTTAAGATGTATTAAAGAAGTTAAGCTTGATGGGATGCAAATTTATCGCACTATTACCAAAGAAGAATTTAAAATTTTAAAGGTGCAAAATGTTTTTGTTTGGCAGGTGATAAGTGTGGAAAATAGTTTAGATTTAAAAAGTGAAATTTTTGCTGATTTAGTGCTTTTTGATGCTAAGGGAATTTTAAAGGGCGGTAATGGAATAAGTTTTAATTGGACTTTATTAAGTTCTTATACTAAAGATTTTGCATTAGCTGGAGGCATAGGTTTGGATAATATTCATAAGGCTGTAAAAACAGGAGCTAAAATTTTAGATCTTAATTCAAAACTTGAAGATGAAAAAGGCTTAAAAGATATCAACAAAATAAAACAAATTTTAAAGGAGCTGAAAAAATGAAAAAAGCGTATTATGGGGATTTTGGTGGGCAGTTTTTGCCTGAAAGTGCAATGTTTGCTTTAAATGAGCTAGAAAGTGCTTTTTTGAAATTTTCTAAAGATAAACTCTTTAAAAAAGAATTAAACGATCTTTTAAAAACTTATGTGGGGCGTCCTACTCCGCTTTATTTTGCTAGAAATTTAAGCAAAAAATATCAGCATGAAATTTATTTAAAACGCGAGGATTTAAATCATACTGGAGCACATAAAATCAATAATGCTATCGCTCAAGCCCTTTTAGCAAAAAAAATGGGAAAGAAAAAAATCATAGCAGAAACAGGAGCAGGTCAACACGGGCTTGCAACAGCCACTGCAGCAGCACTTTTAGGACTTGAATGTGAAATTTATATGGGGGCAACCGATGTGCAAAGACAGGCTTTAAATGTTTATAAAATGGAGCTTTTGGGTGCTAAAATTCATGCAGTACAAAGTGGGCTTAAAACTCTAAAAGAAGCTACTACTGCAGCTATTCAAGCTTGGGTTGGAGATATTAAAAATATTTTTTATGTGGTTGGAAGTGCGGTAGGTCCTTATCCTTATCCTAAAATGGTAACCCATTTTCAAAGCATTATAGGAAAAGAATGCAAAATGCAACTTCAAAAACTCAATAAAAAAGTAGATTATATTATCGCAGCTGTTGGGGGTGGAAGCAATGCAGCTGGGATTTTTTATGATTTTATCAAAGATGAAAATGTTAAACTTATAGGTATTGAAGCAGGGGGGCTTGGCATTGATACGCCTTATCATGCAGCGACTTTAAATAAGGGAAAAACAGGCATTATTCACGGTATGAAAACCAAGGTTTTACAAGATGATTTAGGCAATATCTTGCCTGTACATAGTGTTTCTGCAGGGCTTGATTATCCAGGAATTGGGCCTTTGCATGCTTTTTTATTTGAAAGTAAAAGAGCACAATATCATGCTATAAGTGATGAAGAATGTATGCAAGCTTTAAAATTACTTTGCAAAGAAGAAGGTATTATTGCAGCGATTGAAAGTTCGCATGCTTTAGCGTTTTTAGAAAAACTTTGTCCAACTTTAAAAAAGAAAAGCGTGATAGTAGTAAATCTTTCAGGCAGGGGAGATAAAGATATGCAAATGATTAGAGATTATAAAAAAGGGGTGATTTATGGTTGATTTTAGAAAATTTTATAAAGAAAATGCAAATGTGGCTTATACGGTTTTAGGTTATCCAAATCTTCAAACAAGTGAAGCTTTTTTGCAAAGATTAGATCAAAGCCCTATTGATATTTTAGAACTTGGTGTTGCTTATAGTGATCCTATTGCCGATGGTGAGATTATTGCAGATGCGGCAAAAATAGCTCTTAATCAAGGCGTGGATATTCATAGTGTTTTTGAGCTTTTAGCTAGGATAAAAACTAAAAAAGCTTTGGTTTTTATGGTTTATTATAATTTAATTTTTTCTTATGGCTTGGAAAAATTTGTGAAAAAAGCAAAATCTTTAGGGATTTGTGCTTTGATTGTGCCTGAATTGAGTTTTGAAGAAAGTGATGATTTAATTAAAGAGTGTGAAAGATATAATATAGCTTTAATCACACTTGTAAGCGTTACAACCCCTAAAGAAAGGGTTAAAAAATTAGTAAAACATGCTAAAGGTTTTATTTATTTATTAGCAAGCATAGGTATTACAGGTACGAAAAGTGTCGAAGAAGCAATCTTGCAAGATAAAGTAAAAGAAATCAGATTTTTTACAAATTTGCCTATTTTTGTAGGTTTTGGCATTCAAAATAATCAAGATGTAAAAAGAATGAGAAAAGTTGCTGATGGAGTGATTGTGGGAACTAGCATAGTAAAGTGTTTTAAACAAGGAAATTTGGATATAATAATGAAAGATATTGAAGAAATTTTCAAAAAATAAAATTTTAAAACATATTTTTATTTTATATTTACTATAATTTTAAATTAAGTTTTTTATAGAGGTGGTAGCTATGTTAAAAATTCTTGAGTATTCCATCACTCATTTTTGCGAGCATATCTTAAGACTTCGCATTGAAGCAGCTCAAGATATAAGCGGTGAACTTTATGGAGCGAGTATTCCTATCATGGGCAAAAGCGAAGGAGAATGTAATTTTTATTTATTTTTTCCAAAAGAATTTTTAAAAAAAATTGCAGAAATTTTAATTAATGATGAAAAATTTAAAGAAGATGACTGGTGCGATTTAACTAAAGAATGCGCCAATCAGATTATAGGTTATGCTAAAAATTTGTTAAATGATGCCAAGGGTGATGACGAGTATAAACTCGGAATTCCGGAATATTTAGGAAAAGTTGATTTTTCTGAAATAGTTCTAGATGAAGCTTTAACTTATAAATTTGAAAATTGTTATTTTAGAATAGGATATTGCAAATAATGAGCGATGATATAGAGTTTAATATTCATCATGGGCTTTTACAATCTTATGAAGATATCTTAGATATTACAGTAGATTTTGTAAGCGAGCTTGGAACTACAAATATGAGTGTAGCGGAGCTTTTAAAACTTGAAGTAGGCTCGGTTATTGATCTTGAAAAGCCTGCTGGAGAAAGCGTTGAGCTTTATATCAATAAAAGAATTTTTGGCAAAGGCGAGGTTATGGTTTATGAAAAAAATCTCGCTATAAGAATTAATGAAATTTTGGATTCTAAGACTGTGCTTCAATACTTTAAAAAAGAAATTTAAATGAGATTGCTAGTATTATTTTTTTTAATTTTACCTTTATATAGTGTTGAGTTGATTGGTTATAATATCTACGATAGAAATGACCGAGTAGATTTAATGCTTTCTTTTGATAATACTTATAATGGTAAGATTTCTCAAAAAAAAGAAAAAAATTTAACTCTTTTAACTTTTAGTGATTTAACGTATTCTAAAGATGAATTAAAAGAACTTAACTCTCAACTTGTAGATAAAATTAGTATTAGTTCTAAAAATAATAATACCTATATTATGCTACAAAATAAACAAAATATTAATTTAGAACTTAGCTCTATCAATGATAAATTTGGAGTAAGAATACGAGCTATAGAGCAAGGGAAAGCAAATATCGAATCTGTACCTACAACTACTGCGAATAATTCTCAAGAATTAATGCCTAAACCAAAAAGTACAAGTTTAGAAGGGTATGATTATACAAATTATATCTTGGTAATGCTGATTTTAGTTATTTTGTTAATAGTACTTTGGTGGTTTAAAAAGACTATGGTTTATAAAAATAACAATGTTTCTAGAGATTTTACTATGATTTTCCAAAGATTTTTAGATAAAAATAATCAACTTGTTGTTTTTGATCACGCTAATAAACGTTATACAATGATAATAGGTAATTCCAATGTGCTTTTAGAAAGTGTTGAAATTCCAGAGGAACAAATAATAAAACATACAGAAAAAACAGAGAAAAATTTTGATTCTTTTTTTGAAGAGAATAAAAAAAGAATTCAAAATCTTATAGAGCAGCGTCAAAAAGGTAAAAAATCTTAAATTTTTTGATTGATTGCTAATGCTATGGTAGCTGGTTTTGCAATTTTTTTGAGCTCATCTTTGGGTAAATTAAGAATTTTGTTTTCTTGATATATATAAAGAGTATTGTTTGCAAAAGCAAAATCAATCTTATCTTCATTTGTGCTTAAAGTTTTAGCTAGGCACAAAATAAAATTAAGCCATGAAATGGTATGAATATTGGGTAAAAGTTGTTTATAGGGTTCAAGATTATAAGGATTAACTTTTTTTCCATTAAGCTTAATAATGCTAGCAATTAAAGCTTTTTCTTTATGTGAAAATCCATAATTTAATCCACCTAGTACAAAATGAGCAGAGTGTTCATTAGCAAAATAGAGATTTAAATATTCTCCAATATGGCATAATTTAGCAGCATTTAGTAAAGTATGCTTATAGTTATCGTTAAGTTTATGAAGATTTTTAAGGGTTGTAAAAATTTGCAGAGCAAAATGTGGAGTTTTATTTTTTTGTTTTGATTGTAAAAATTTATCTTGTAAACATTTTAAACTGGGATTGAAATTTGGTGGAAAAGTGATTTTAGGACGAAGCAAATCTTGTAAATAAACTCCTTCTCTGATTCCAACCCCACTCGTGATAACTTGTTTGGCTTTTATTTTTTCCGCAATCTTTAAAAAAATAAATATACCCTCTTTAATGGTATCAAAACGATCCTTTTTTATGCCAAAATTGATTAAAGAGTCTAAGTTTGAATTAAAAATTTTTAAAATATGTCCTTTTTCTTCATCTAGCATATAGCGAAAATCATGTAAATTTTTCAGTGGATAGGAATTTTTTTGCATAATGGAATTAGATATTGCTCTTAAGCTTCCACCTATTGCAATAAGGTTTTGATTGCAAAATTCTTTAGGAATTTGTTCTAAAATTGGTTTTATAAATTCTTCTAAAGAATCCATTTTTCCAGTATCATAGAACAATTCTTTTAGCCTAACAGTGCCAATATCAAGAGATATACAAGAAATAATTCTATTATTTTTTATTAAACACAATTCACTAGAACCACCACCTATGTCTAAAGTGGTTCCATCCTTAAAAGGACTTAATAAATTTAAAGCCGCAAGACCACCTAAGTAACTTTCGCTTTTTCCATCTATACAGCGTATATTTAAAGACAGATTATCTTTGATTCTTTTAATGAAATTTTTTGAATTTGGGGCATCTCTTAAGGCTGATGTGCCTACTATAAATATTTTTTTGCACTTATGCTTTAAAGCACATTGTTTGAAAAAAGCTAAGGCATCTTCGGCTCTTTGCATGGCTTCTTCTTGGAGAATTTTGCCATTATTATAAGCATTTTCTCCAAGTCTTACTTTGCGTTTGTATTCACAAGTTGTATAAAAACCATATCTAGAAGTTTTTTCAAAAATCACCATTCTAATGGAGTTTGAGCCAAGATCAACAACGGCTGTTTTTTTTGCCATTAAAATTCTCTATCTCTATGTTTGAGTTTTAATTCTTCTATAGTTTCTACATTATCAGGATCAGGAATGATACATTCATATGGGCAAGCAACAATACAGGCAGGCTCTGAAAAATCATTAACGCACTCTGAACAAAGATCAGGGTCTATTACATAAATTGGACTATTTTCATAAATAGCTTCATCAGGACATTCTTCTCTGCAAGCATCACAACATACGCAGTCTTTTGTAATTAAAAGAGACATCATAACCTTTCAAAAATTTAAAAAATAATTTTAGTTTATACAATAACCAAACTTAAATAAAATATAAAAATAGAAATAAAGATAAATTTTTTGCACCGAAGGTGCAAAATTGTTAAGATTTTTTAGGGAAGCAGAAACGGTATCCTCTACGACGAACTGTTTCTATGGTAGATATATTTAATGGTTTATCCATTTTTTGACGAATTTGATTGATAGCTACTTCGATAACATTTGGAGTTACTAGCTCAGGTTCTTCCCAGATGGCATCTAAAAGTTGTTCTTTGGATACAATTTGATCCGAATGTCTTGCTAAGTGCGTTAAAACTTCAAAAGGTTTTCCTTTAAGTTCTATATCTTGACCTTTATAAGTAATTTTTTCCTCATCTGGATCAATAACTAAGTCTTCAATTTTAATAACATTGGTTCCGCCAAGTCTTAGTCTTGCTTCAATTCTTGCGAGTAGAATATCAAAATCTAAAGGTTTTTTAACAAAATCATCAGCTCCAGCTTTCAAAGCTTTGATTTCTGTTTCTTTGTCTGTTTTTGAAGACATAATCATAACTGAAGTTCTTGGAGATTTATGCTTAATAGTGTTAACAAGTTCCGCTCCATCTCCATCAGGTAAAGTCCAGTTTGCTAAAACTAAATCATAATGTCTAATGCCGATAAAGTATTCTCCATCTTTAAAATTTTCAGAAGAATCAGTTTGATAACCAAATTCATTAAGATTGTCTATAATTGTTTTATTTAGGCTAATCTCATCTTCTATAACTAAAATTCTCATTTGTTCTATCCTTATTAAGAAAAATTTAAAGAATTATATCATAGCTTAAGTAAATGTTTAGATATCTTTAAAAAAAAATTAATATTTTTTTTTCAATTTAACCCCAACTGTAGCATTTTTTATTATATGGGGTTTGAAAATTTTTATGTTAAGATTGGTTAAATTAGGAAAATCTTTTTTTAAATTTAAGCTTACAAAGTCTAAAGACTCTTCAAGGGTGTAAAATTCTTCTTTTTTATACCATTTTTTAATTTTGGTAATTACCTCTGCATAATTTAAAAATTCATTTGCTTTAGCTTTAAGCTTGATAATAATTTTTTGTTTTTTCCTTCTTTCGAAATCTAATATACCGATGATACACTTAAAGTGAAATTTTATTTTTATATGACTTTGCATTCTTCTTTAAAAATCAATCTTTTAATATTAGGTAGATGTTTATATACTATAATAAAAGCGATAATGAAAACGGGTGCATGTGTATGAATTTCTAAGTCATAATTAAATATAAAAGAACTTGCAACAAAAGCAAGTAATGCTGCTAAAGAAGCTAGCGAAGATATTTTAAAAATTTTTCCAATAACTACCCACACAATAAATGCTGTAAGCACTTCCAATGGAAGCAAAACTATCATAGCACCTGCTCCTGTTGCTATGCCTTTTCCTCCTTCAAATAACAAGTAAATTGAAAAACAGTGTCCAAAAATAGCCAAAACTGCCACGCTCCAAAGCAAAGCTTGATCATAATGAAGAAATTTCAAGATTAGTAAAGGAATAGCTGCTTTTGCAAAATCTAAAATTATTGTAGCAATGGCAAGTTTTTTTGCTAGTTTGGGATTTTTTTCTTTTACTACTCTTAAAACATTGGTTGCCCCTATACTTTTTGAACCTTCTTTTTTGATATCAGTTTTAGCAAAAAATTTAGCTAGGATTAGCCCAAAAGGGATTGAACCTAAAAGATATATAAAAGCGTAAATTATTAAATTTTCCATAATATCCTTTTCAAATCATCTTAAAATTTTAAGATTTATAACTAAAAATTATATCTTATGAAAATAAATAAACAAAAAATAATTTTTAAGATAAAAATAGTATTAATTAATTATAAATATTTTTTAATAATATTTATTTTTATTTAAGCTCTAAATGATTATTATTTTATTTTAATTTATCTTTAATAGGAGTTTGTAAATGAAAGTAAAATCATTGCTAATCGCATCCTTAGTTGCTTTTTCAAGCTTAAATGCTGCAAGTCTTATAGATGAAGCTAAAAATTCAGGTCTTGTTGCCTTACCAAAAGATCAAAAAGGCGTTGATGAAATTTTGAAACAAAATGGAGTAAAGGCTAGTGAATTTACTCTTGAAAAAGCAGAGCTTGGTAAAAAGCTTTATTTTGAACCACGCCTTTCAAAAAGTGGTATCATTTCTTGTAATACCTGTCATAATGTAGGACTTGGTGGAATAGATGGAATCAGTGCTGCAATAGGTCATAAATGGACAGCAAATCCCCATCATTTAAATTCACCAACAGTTTATAATGCAGTTTTAAATAGTACTCAATTTTGGGATGGTCGTGCAGGTACTCTAGCTGATCAAGCTAAAGGTCCAATCCAAGCTGATCCTGAAATGGCAACTCCTGCTAAACTTGCAGTAGAAAAAATTTCATCTTTGCCTGAATATGTGAGTGAGTTTAAAAAAATCTATGGTAAAAGCGGTGTAAATTTTGACAATATTGCTGATGCAATTGCAAATTTTGAAAGAACTTTGATCACTCCATCTCGTTTTGATAAATTTTTAGAAGGCGATGAAAAAGCTTTAACAAAAGAAGAGCAACAAGGTTTAAAACTTTTTATAGATAAAGGTTGTGTAGCTTGTCATAATGGTGTGAATTTAGGTGGCAATATGCAAGCGTTCGAAGTTGCTGGTAAATATAAATTTGCAAATTTAGGCGATTTTAAAGGTGATGCAAATGGCATGGTAAAAACTCCAACTTTAAGAAATGTTGCTGAAACTGCTCCATATTTTCATAATGGCGCTATTTGGAATCTAAAAGATGCTATTAAGGAAATGGGTAGTGTGCAACTTGGCATTAAAATTTCTGATAAAGAAGCAAAAAGTATTGAAACTTTCTTAAAATCTTTAACAGGAACAAAACCAGCAATTGTTTATCCACAACTTCCTATTTCTACTGAAAGAACTCCTAAACCTGAACTATAAGGTTCTAAACAAGCTCTATTTTTAGAGCTTGTTTAAATTTCTTTATCTTAGCTTTGTTATAATTGTCTTTAAATTTTTGCTAGAAAGGTTTGCAATGAAACTTTTTGGAACCGATGGAGTTCGTGGAAAAGCGGGTGAATTTTTAGATAGTTTTTTGGCTATGCGTTTAGCAATGGCTGCGGGTATTTATTTTAAAGATAAAAGTATTACTAATAATATCTTAGTAGGAAAAGATACAAGAAGAAGTGGCTATATGATAGAAAATGCTATTGTTTCAGGGCTTACTTCTATAGGATATAATGTTATACAAATTGGTCCTATGCCAACTCCTGCGATTGCATTCTTAACTGAAGATATGCGTTGTGATGCAGGGATTATGATTTCAGCTTCTCACAATCCTTATTATGACAATGGTATTAAATTTTTTGATGCTCATGGAAATAAACTCAGTGAAGATATAGAGAAAAGAATAGAAGAAATTTATTTTGATGATAAGCTTATACAAGCCTCTAAGGTGGATATGGAAAAAATTGGTCAAGCAAAAAGAATTGATGATGTTATAGGAAGATATATTGTTTCTATTAAAAATTCTTTTCCAAAAGATCTTACTTTAAAGTCTTTGCGTGTGGTTTTAGATGTGGCTCATGGGGCAGCTTATAAGGTAGCACCTACTGTTTTTAAGGAATTAGGTGCTGAAGTTATAGTAATGAGCGATAAACCTAATGGACTTAATATCAATGAAAATTGTGGAGCTTTGCATCCTGCAAACTTAGCTGCTGAGGTAAAGCGTTTGCGTGCAGATGTAGGCTTTGCTTTTGATGGTGATGCAGATCGTTTGGTGGTTGTAGATGAAAAAGGAGAAGTGGCTAATGGAGATAGTTTATTAGGGGTTTTAGCGCTTTATCTTAAAGAACAAGGTAAATTACAATCAAGTGTTGTGGCTACTATAATGAGTAATGGTGCTTTAAAAGAATTTTTAAATAAACATGGTATAAAACTTGATACTTGTAATGTGGGCGATAAATATGTGCTTGAAAAATTAAAAGCTAATGGTGGAAATTTTGGTGGAGAGCAAAGTGGGCATATTATTTTTAGTAATTATGCAAAAACTGGAGATGGTTTGATAGCTGCTTTGCAATTTAGTGCTTTAATGCTTTCTAAGAAAAAATCTGCAAGCTCTATTTTGGGTCAAGTCAAACCTTATCCTCAGCTTTTAACCAATCTTAAAATTGCAGAAAAAAAAGATTTAGATAAAATTAAAGGTTTAAAAGAATTAAAAAAAGATTTAGAAAATAAAAATATTAATACCTTATTTCGCTATTCTGGAACAGAAAATTTGATAAGACTTTTGCTAGAAGCTAAAGATATTAAGCTCTTAGAAAAAGAAATGAAAAATGTTGTGGAGTTTTTTAAGAAAGCTTTAAATGGCTAAAACTTTTAAATTTATTTTTTATTTTTGGGGTGCCTTTGTTTTGGTTTTTACTCTTGATCAATGGGTAAAATCCTTAACTTTAGCAGGACTTAGATGGCAGAGTGAATACTTAGATTTAACTTATGCTCTAAATACAGGCGTAGCTTTTTCAATGTTGAGTTTTTTAGAACATAATTTAAAATATTTACATCTTGCTTTAATTGGCGTGCTTTTTATTTATCTTTTTTGGCAAAAAACACTTTTAAAAACTCATAGTATAGCTTTTGGAATGATGCTTGGTGCTGGTGTTTCAAATTTATTGGATCGTTTTATACATGGAGGTGTAGTGGATATGTTTTTTTGGCATAAATGGTTTAATTTTGCTATTTTTAATGTTGCAGATGTCATGATAAATATAAGTGTGGCTTTGATTTTAATACAAGAAATATTTAAAAAAAGGAAAAAAGATGACAGAATGGATTAATGATTATTATTTTTGGATTAAATGGGTGCATTATTTGGCATTTGTTTCTTGGATGGCGGGTCTTTTTTATTTACCTCGTCTTTTTGTGTATCATGCTGAACATAAAGACAATAAAGGTTTTGTCGAGATTGTAAAAATTCAAGAAAGAAAACTTTATTTTTATATACAAACTCCTGCAATGATTGTGACTTTAATCACAGGAAGTTTAATGTTGCATGCTCATAAGGAAGTTTTAATGGTAGGTTCGGGTTTTATGCATGTTAAACTTACCTGTGTTACACTTTTGATTATTTTCCATATACATAATTATTATTGTTTAAAAGCTTTAGCAAATGATACTTCTGCTAAAAGTGGGAAATATTTTAGAATTTATAATGAATTCCCAACTATAATGTTTATTATTATCGCTTTAATGATGGTTGTTCGCCCCTTTTAGTTTGTCTCCGCTTTAAATTCCATACTAGCGGAGTTAAGCGGATCAATATTTTCTTTCATGATATCGATATAATCTTTATTTTTAAGACGCTTATCATCTCTAAATACTGCACGCACAAGATCCATTCCTGTGTAAAAATCTTTCATTAAAACCACAAAAAGATATTGACCAAATTCAGTTGCGATTAAAGCATTTTGATCTTTTATGATGGCACCACTTGTTTTAAGCCCTAAAAGTTCTATGAAAAGTTCTTTTTCGAGATTGCAATTTAGAGTTTTATTAAATTTATCAATTTCTATTTTCCCTGAAAAAATTTCAGTTAAAAAGACATATTTGATAATTTCTTTCTTATCAAAACAAGCTTTGGCTATATTAGCATTTTGTTTTTCTTGTATAAATTTAGCATAATCATTTAGATTAAATGCATTGATTAAAAGCTCCCCATCTAAAAAGCTAAAAGCCCCACTGCCCACTCCTAGGTATTCATGATGAGAACTGACATATTCGTCATTAAGCTTGTTTTTTTCTAAAGAAAAACTCCAACCATTGTTTTGGGTATAGTCTTTAAAAAATTCGCGTATGATTTGATAATAAGTAAATTCATTATCTTTAATGCTCACTCCTAGACTTTTAGCGATATTATCTTTGGTAAGATTTGATTTCATTAAAGGATAGGTTGTGATTTGTTGCGGGGCTAAATTTTTAGCAATTCCTAAGTCATTTAAAAGTTGTTTTTCGCTTTGTCCTGGAAGATTGAAAATAAGATCTATACTAAAAATAGGTAAAATTCCTAAAGCTTTTGAAATTTTTTCTTGAAGTTCTTTAGATGAACCAAATTTATTATATCTTGCCACTTTTTTTAAAGTTTCATCATCAAAACTTTGAATTCCGCAACTTAAACGATCAATTATACCTTTAAACATAAAAAGCTTATTTGGATCAATATGATTTGGATCACTTTCGCATGAAATTTCTTTTATATTAAATAATTTTTTACAAAGTTCTAAGGTTTTTAATAATTCCTCTTCGTTAATCAGTGTTGTACCACCACCCACATACATGGAAGTAAAATCAAAACCTTTATCTTTCATGATTTTAATTTCTTCTCTAAGATTTTGAAAATACACTTTGGCTAAATTTTCATCATAATAATATTTATGAAAGCTACAATAAGGACAAAAAGTATGGCAAAAAGGTACATGGGCATAAAGCATATAGCTTTTGTCTTGTTTTGGAATTTTTTCTTCGGGTTGTTTTAAAAGTTCGACATTGAAACCTTTTTGGAGGGATTTTTCCATCATAGTATGAGAGTATTTTAAAGCTAAATTTTGAAATAAATTCATAAGTGGCCTATATATTAAAATATTTAAGATATAACTTTATCAATTTTTAGCTAAAATAGGAGTAAATTTTTTATTTCTTAAATAAAAAATGGGATTAAGTTTTTAAATTATTTAAAAAGGATATAAAATGGATAAAGCCAAAATTGTTCAAAATTTAAATGCTTTGTTTAAACAAAGAGCAGAGTTTTACTCTTATTTTGATGAAAATATTGCCAAAATCAATAATACTGAAGTATTTGATTTTAAGAATGCTAAAAATTTAAATCCAGAAGAGGTATATAGGCAATTTTATCATTTTGATTATGCTATAAGAAAATTATTGCCTGCTATTTACAAGGCTTATGAAATTACAGATGCAGATTTAGACAAAGATTTTTAATTTATTTAGAGAATAGAATAAACTATTCTCTAAAAGACATATCTAAATTTTTTGATTCTTCTTTTATATTTTTGCCTGTATCTTCGCTTTGCTCAAATCCTCCACCAAATGCTTTGATTACATCTACTATGGAATTAGCATAAGAATATTTAGTATTATTAAAAGCAACCGCAGCATTAAGCCAATTTTGACGTGACTCTAAATAATCTTGCAAAGACATTTCTCCTATATCATAGCGTTCTTTAGCAATTTCATAGATTCTTTTGTAAGATTGTTCGCTTGCTTGTGCATTATCGTATTGTAAGCGTATAGTTTTTCTAGCTACTAAAGCATAGCGAATTTCTCCAAAAGCAGTAATCAAAGTATTTTGATAATTTACAAAAGCTTCATCTTTATTAAGCTTAGCTAAATTTACATTTTGGTAAATTTCACCCCAATGAAAAATAGGCAGAGTAAAGTTTCCACCTATATTCCAAGTCTTAGAACCTCCTTTAACCAAGGTATCTAAATCCCCACTTTCAAATCCCAATAATCCTGTTAAAGAAAGGCTAGGTAAGAAAGCCGTGCGAGCTACTCCAACAAGATAATTTTGCTGAGTTAATTTTTCTAAAGAAGAGCCAATATCTGGACGTTGAAGCAAGATGGTACTTGAAATTCCAGTTGGAATGTCAAATTCTTTAAGATTAAAAACTTGATAGTTTTGATTTTTGTAAAGTATGTCATTTAAATCATTTGAAGTTAAAATTTTTAAAGCTTTAAGGTAATTTTCTTTATTTAATTTTGCTTCATTATATTGCAAAGCCATACTTTCTAAGTTGGCTCTTGCTTGAGCAAGTTCATATTCACCTACAGCGCCAACTTGAAATTTTTCATCATTAATCCTATAAATTTCTTTTGCAGATTCATAGGCTTCTTTAAGAGCATTTTCATTTTCATAAGCATTTACAAGATTAAAATAAGTTTGAACCGTATTTGAAATAACAGAAAGTCTTGCAGCTTCATAATCATACTCACTTGCTTTAAAGCCTGATTTTGAGGCGCGATATGTATCGCGATATTTTCCCCAAAGATCGATTTCATAGCTTAAATTAAGCCCCATTTTAAAATCATTACCGTAACTTACTTCCCCGGTTCGATTGCTTGGAGCATTTATAGCTGTTTTTGCACGATTACCGCTTGCGCTACCATCAAATTTTGGCAATAAACTGCTAAAATCTATGCCTAATTGAGCAGCAGCTTGTTCCATGTGTATGAAGGCAAGTTTTAAATCATTATTATTTTTAAGTGCTAAATCAACCACTTTATTTAAATTTTCATCATCAAAATCTTTCCACCAATTTTTTGTGATAGAGCTATTGTTTTCTTTTTCCCAGGATAAGGCTCCAAACTTATTATCAATGCTATAGTTTGCTTCGGGAATATTTAAATTTGGACTTAAAGAGCAAGCTGAAATCAAAAGAGTAAAACTTGCTATAGCGCTAATTGAAATTATTTTATTCATGAACCTTACCTCTTTTTTTATCTAGCCATTCATTAAAATTTTCTAAAAGATAGAAAAATAAAGGCACAAAGAATATCGCTAAAGTTGATGCTGCGATCATTCCACCAATAAGCCCTGTTCCTAAAGAGTGTCTTGAAGCACTTCCTGCTCCTGTTGCGAAAATCATTGGCAAGACCCCAAAAGTAAATGCCAAAGAAGTCATTATGATAGGACGAAAACGAAGTTTTGCTGCTGCAACAGCTGCTTCAAAAACTCCTTTGCCTTTTTTAAAGCGCTCTTCCATTGCAAATTCTACGATCAAGATAGCATTTTTAGCTGAAAGTCCAATCAAGAGCAAAAGTCCTGTTTGAAAATATATATCATTGCTAAATCCTCTTAAATATACCAATAAAAATGATCCAAATACCGCAAAAGGCACAGCTGTTACAACTGCTAAAGGTATAAGCCATCTTTCATATTGGGCAGCTAGAATTAAGAAGACAAATATCATCCCTAAAGCAAAAGCATAGCTTGCTGTTCCTTTGCTAGAAACTTCTTGATAGGCTGATCCACTCCAAGCTATGGAATAATCATCCCCTAAAGTTTCTTTTGCTACTTGAGCAATCGCTTCTATAGCTTGACCTGAAGTATAACCTGGTGCGGGTTGACCTTGAACTTGTGCCGCTGGGAAAAGGTTGAATCGTTTTACATCATCAGGCCCTGAACTTCTTTGTAAAGTTAAGAAAGAATCAAGTGGTATCATTTTTCCATCGTTTGATCTTACAAAAATATTTTTTAATGCATCTTGTGTATTTCTAAAATCACCTTTTGCACGGATATTTACTTGGAAGTTTTTGCCTAACATAGAAAAATCATTAACATAATAAGTGCCTATAGTTGCATTCATTGTGTTAAAAACATCTTGCATGTTAAGATTGTAGTGTTTTAATTTATCTCTATCAATTATAAGCTTGTATTGAGGGAAAGTTGTATCAAGGGTTGTTCTTACTCTTGATAGTTCTTTTCTTTGGTTGGCTACAGCAACAAGTTTATTTACATCTTTTTGTATTTCATCATAACTTTTTCCACTTTTGTTTTGAACATACATTTCAAAACCACCTGTGATGCTTAATCCAGGTATAGGAGGTAGGCCTATAAATATACTTGAAGCGTTGCGATCAAAAGCAAATTTTTTATTAAGTTCCATGGCGATTTCATCAGCACTCACATTTCTATCTTTCCAATCTTGCAAGCCTATAAACATTGCAGCAGCGTTTTCTTTTAATGAGCTTGTAAAAAGATCAAATCCTATCATAGCCATTGCATCTTTAATTCCATTGGTTTTTAAAACTTCTTGACTTATATGATCAACTTCTGAGATTGTTCTATGAAGTGCTGAAGCCGAAGGAAGATTAATAATGCCAATCATCAAACCTTGATCTTCTTCAGGAACTAAAGAGCTTGGTACAGCTTTATAAAGATAAAAAATTGCCCCAAGCATAATACAAAAAATTAAAACAAAGCGAATGGTTCTTTTTAAAATATATGCTACTCCTGTGCTAAATACAGAAGTACTCCAATCAAAAAAATCATTAAATTTCTTTACAAATTTAAATGGCTCTCCTTCATTACGTCGTAAAAAGAGTGCACATAAAGAAGGTGTTAAAGTAAGAGCAACAAAACCTGATATGGCTACAGATATTGCTAAGGTAAGGGCAAATTGTCTTTGAATTTCTCCAACAAAACCTGATATAAAAGAAACGGGTATAAAAACAGCACAAAGTACAAGAACAATTGAAATAACCGGAGAGCTAACTTCTTGCATCGCTTGGATAGCAGCATCTTTTACGCTTATTTGTTCATTTTCGTGTAAAATCCTATCGATATTTTCCACAACTATAATCGCATCATCTACAACAATCCCTATAGCTAAAATCAAGGCAAAAAGCGTAAGCAAGTTAATACTAAAGCCTAAAACATAAAGTCCAGCAAAAGTTCCTAATAATGAAACAGGTACTGCTATCATAGGAATAAGGGTTGCACGGAAATTCTTTAAGAACATATACATAACAATGATAACTAAAATTAGAGCTTCAACAAAAGTTTTAATTACTTCTTTGATTGATTCTATCACAAATTTTGTTGTGTCGTAAGGAATTTTATATGTTAAACCTTTTGGGAAATTTTTTGAAAGTTCTTGCATTTTAGCCTGGACAAGTTCTGCTGTATGCAATGCGTTTGCCCCTGATTGAAGATTGATTATAATCGGAACTGCATCATTGCCATTTAATCGTCCTTGTGAGCTGTATTGCTGTGATCCTATTTCTACATCAGCTATATCTTTAAGTCTTAAAAATGATCCATCATCATTTGTTCTTAAAATAATATTTTCAAATTCACTAGGATTTTGTAGTCTTCCTTGCATAGTGATTGAATAAACATAAGGGGATTTTTGAGTTACGGGCTCTTCGCCAATTTTACCAGTTGCGTATTGAGCATTTTGGTCATTAACCGCAGAAATTACATCAGTAGCTGTGATTCCAAATTTATTTAATAAATCAGGTTTTAGCCAAATTCTTAAAGAATAATTACGATTTCCTATAGCGTTTGCATCCCCAACTCCCGGAACTCTTTTTAACTCATCTAAAACATTTAAAGCGATGTAGTTGTATACATCCACTGCACTCATTGAACCATCATTTGAATACATAGAAATTGCAGCAAGTGTTGCTGAAGAAGTTTTTCTAACAGTTACTCCAAGTTTTTTAACTGCATCTGGCATTTTTGCAGTTGCAGCTGAAATTCTATTATTAACATCTATAGTGGCTTGATCGGGATCTGTGCCGATATCAAAATAGACAGTCAAACTCATAGTTCCTGAAGAACTTGAAGTTGAATCCATATAAATCATATTATCTGCACCATTGATTGCATCTTCGATAGGACTTGCAACCGTTGAAGCAATGGTTTGTGCATCAGCTCCTGTGTAAGTTGCGCTTACCTTAACTGTAGGAGGAGTTAAAGAAGGATATTGTTCTATGGGTAAATTTGTAAGACCGATGACTCCAGCTAAAGAAATGATAATTGCAACAACTGAAGCAAAAACAGGTCTTTCGATAAAAAATTTAGAAAACATTATTGTGCTCCAATTTCTTTAACTTCGCTACCAACTTGAATTTTTTTAAAGTTATCTAAAATGATTTTGTCGCCATTTTGTAATCCTTTGTCAATGATAGCGTATTCATTGTTTTGGTAGCTTATATGTACAGAAGATTTTTCTACTTTTCCATTTTTAACAAGAAGAACATAAACATCATTTTGATCTTGTTTAATAGCTATTTGAGGCACTTTAAAGCCATTTTTTTGTATAAAACCTTCTGAAGTAATTGTTGCAAAAGCACCCGGTAAAAGTGTTGAGTTGTTGTTATCAAATACAGCTTTGGCTTTTACTGTTCCACTATTAGCATCTATAACGGAATCAATAAAATAAAGTTTGCCTTGAACGGTTTCTCCATTAAGATTTAAATTTGCATGAATGCTGTCTAAATCCCATTTTCCGCTTTGAGTATTGCGGACTAAATTTAGTTTATCTGTATCTGAAATAAAGAAATCTGCGTAAATAGGATTTAAATTTGTAACTCTAACTAGTTCAGTTGTTGAAACACTTACATAATCCCCTATATTAACTAAAGCATCTCCTATAGTACCATCAAAAGGAGCTTTTATTTCGGTATGATCTAGATCAATTCTTGCATTTGCAAGTTGTGCTCTAGCAGTTGTTAGACTAGCTTTTGCATTATTAAATGTAGCAAGAGAAGAGTCGTATTCTTTTTGAGAGATTGCATTTTTGCTAAAAAGAGCCTTGGAACGATTAAAATCCTTGCTCGCGTTTTCAAAAGTTGCCTTAGCCATTAAAGCTTGTCCGTAAGCTGAATCAACGCTAGCTTTAAATTTATCTTGCTCTACAATAAATAATGTCTGTCCTTTTTTTACCTTATCTCCAGCCTTAAAAAGTTTATTTACTATTACGCCACTAACTTGAGGTTTTATAATAACATCATAATCACTGACAAGTTTAGCAGGATAAGTAAAACTAAGTGACAAATCTTCAGATTTAGCACTCATTGTCGTTACAGGTTGAGGCGGCATTTGTATTTTTGGTGCTTCTTCTTTGCTACAAGCAGTGAGTAAAAGCACAACACTTAAAGCTAAAATAGTATTGTTTTGAAATAATTTCATGGTTTTACCTTGAAAAATTAAATTAAAAATTGTAATATTTATTACAAAAATTTTTGGCTAATTATATCTTAATTTTGGTTAATAAAATTATTTTTTAAGCTTTGGAGCCATTGATCCCATTTAGAAAAACGTTTACAACAAATTCAACATGTTCTTTTTGTTCTTTTTTATTTTTCAAAGGAGCATTAATTAAAACATTAAGATGATGATAAGGTTCTTTTAACATAGTGCAAAAAAGAACAGCAAGTTTTTCTGCATTTTTTTTCATATAAGAATTATTTTGTTGTTTAAAAAAATCCATAAGTATGTTATAGGAAAAATTTTGTTGATTGTTTTCTATCCAATTAGCAAGGTGTCTATCTTTATCATAAACTTGAGAATAAACAATTTTACCAAAAGCTACAGCTTCTGGTTGATTAAAAATTTCTATAAAAGTTAAACCAAAAGAAGTTAAAATTTCTTTTAAAGTACCATTTTCAATTTCTTGTGTTTTGGAATAAATAAGATGAAAATGTTTTTTACATATGTCATCTAAAATTTCAAAGAATAATCCTTCTTTGCTTTTAAAACTATTATAAATATTAGAATAAGATCCTCCGGATAATTTAATAATATCACTCAAACTTGTTTCTTGGTAACCTTTTGTTAAAAAAAGCTCTAAGGCCACTGCTTTGATTTTCTCTTGTCTAGCTAAAACTTTTTGTGATGGTGTTCTATTTGAGTTCATTTTTTATCCTTTGTAAGAGTGTTTTTGGGGTATACAAATATACTTTTTCTAAAAACCGAAATTTTTTCATTATCTTTTGCATAAGCTTTTATATGTAAAGGAAAGATTACATCTTTTTTATCGTTGTTTGCTAAATTTTTTGTAGCTTTGATAACAACTATTTTTTTAACTTGTTCTCCTGCTTTTAATTTAAAAGGTTTGTTTGGTCTTATGATTTCAATTCCATCATTTATTCCGTCTAAATTTGCCGTAAAATAATATTCATGAGGTTTAGAATCTGTATTTTGAAACAAAAAGGTATAAGCATTTGAAATGACTAATTTACCTTTAACATTTGAAATATTATATAATTCACTACTACGATTGATATTTAAAAGCATGCTTTCTTTTTTGCTTCCCATGATAATTAAAGCCAATAAAGCAATTAAAAGAACTATAAAATATGCTATCGTTCTAAATCTTAAATAATGAACCTTAGAACGCGTTTCAATAGCTTTTGCACTTGTCCAATTGATCAAACTTGGACGATTAAATTTGCTTTGTACCTTAGAACAAGCATCGGCACATTCAAGACAATTAATACATTCAAGTTGCATTCCTTTGCGTATGTCAATATGAGTTGGACAGATGCTAACACAGGCTTCACAACCTATGCATTCTCCTTCAGGCGGTTTTTTATGAAGTTTGATGTGTCCATCATAAATCAAACCCCCGCGTTTTTCATCGTAGATCACTTGCATTGTATCATGATCAAACATTACAGATTGTATTCTTGCATAAGGACAGACATAAATACAAAATTTTTCTTGTAAATAGGTAATATCCAAAGTAAAAAGTAAGCTAGCACAAAATAAAACTCCAAGTAAAAGTAGATGCTCACCAGGATTTTGAATATAATTGAAAAAATCTTCAGGAGGAATAAAGTACCAAAGTAAATTACTAACAGCAACTAAAGATATAAAATAAAAAATTATTACTCCAAGAAATTTTTTAAAATATTGTCCCTCATATTCTTTTTGTTTGTTATTGATATTTTTGCGAATTTTAAGAATTTTAGTTTGTATGATATCTCTATATATAACTCTAAAAATTGTTTGTGGACAACTCCAAGCACACCAAATTCTTCCACCTAAAGTTGTAATAAAAAAAATAAATAAAAAAAGAAATATAAGAACAAAAGGCATGAGATAAAATTCTTGTGTTGAAAAAGAAATAAAAAATAGGTTTAATTTAGAATGATCAAAACTTAAAAGAAAAAAATGATTTTCATTAATTCTTATGAAAGGTAGGGCAAATATGATAATACTTGCAATTAAATATACAAAATATCGTTTTTTTGTATAGTTTGTAATGTGTCCTTGCATTTTTAGACCTTAATTATAATTTTTTAGCACTTTGTAATTAAGGATTATAACCGATAAAAACTAAAACAATTTTTAAATGCTTTCTAAGTCAGAATTAATAAGAAGTGTTTTATAATTATATTTCACAACAAAAATTTACACAGAAAGGTGGTGAGGACTGTGCCAGGAATCAAGGTGCATCCTAACGAGTCTTTTGATGAAGCGTATCGTAAATTCAAAAAACAAGTAGATAGAAATCTAGTTGTAACTGAAGTAAGAGCAAGAAGATTTTTCGAGCCTATGACTGAAATTCGCAAAAAACAAAAAATTTCAGCACGCAAAAAAATGCTTAAAAGACTTTATATGCTTAGACGCTACGAGTCAAGACTCTAACCCAAAAGCCCGAAAGGGCTTTTTTTATATCTACGAACTTCATTTGGTGTTAAATTAAAAAGTATTTATTATTTTTTGTTAAAATTTCTAATCTAGATTTTCTGTTTTTAGGATAAACTTATGAAAAAAATCAAAAAAATCATTCAAATTGGTATGATAGGTGGTTTAGCAGCTGTTGCTGGAGGTGCTTTAGCAGGTTGTGGAAGTAATAATGACAATACAGATACTTTAAATCAAGCAGCTAATGCTCAAGGAGCTTTTGTAATTATAGAAGAAACAGCTCCAGGGCAGTATAAAATCAAAGATCAATATCCAAGTGATGAAACAAGGGTAGTTTTAAAAGATCTTAATGGTACAGAAAGAATTTTATCCAAAGAAGAAATGGATGCTTTGATTAAAGAAGAAGCAGCTAAAATTGATAATGGAACTTCAAATTTAACTAAAGACAATGGACAAATCAGCAGCGGGGGATTGAGTTTAGGAGAAACTTTACTCGCAAGTGCTGCAGGCGCTATTTTGGGAAGTTGGATAGGTTCAAAGCTTTTTAATAATCAAAATTTTGCTAACCAACAACGCGGTGCTTTTTCAAATCAAAGTGCTTATCAAAGGAGTGTTAATAGTTTTAATAAAGCAGGCACAACAAGCTCTGCTTCAAGTGCTAAAAAATCAGGTTTTTTTGGTGGAGGCTCTAAAGCTGCAAGTTCTAGTTCTTCTTTTGGCTCTTAAGGATAATTAATGCAATTACTACAAGTAGACAAACTTCAAAAAGATTATTTAGAAAATATAGGTTTTTCTTGGCATACAGATGAAGATGGAAGTGATTATATTAGCAATAAGTTAGTTTGTGTTAAGGAAAGTGAAGCTAATGCTTATTATGAAGCGGTAAATGAGCTTTATGATATGTTTATTGCTGCAGCGCAAGAAGTGATTGATAATGATCGTTTTGATGAGCTTGGAATTCCTTTTAATCTTATTGATGCGATTAAGATGAGTTGGGAAAATGAAGTGCATTGGCACTTATATGGGCGTTTTGATTTAGCGGGTGGACTTGATGGTAAGCCTATAAAACTTATAGAATTTAATGCTGATACCCCTACTGCTCTTTTTGAAAGTGCGATTTTACAATGGGCGCTTTTAAAACAAAATGGAATGGATGAAAGCGCACAATTTAACAGCATTTATGAAAGTTTGATGGATAATTTTAAAAGACTTATTACCCTTGATGAAAGTGTTGAAGGGTTTGAAGAGCATTATCAAGGATGGAAAATTCTTTTTTCAAGTGTTGCAGGAAGCAAAGAAGAAGAAATCACTACAAAATTACTTTCTCATATAGCCAATGAAGCAGGTTTTCAAACTAATTTTTCCTTTGTGGATGAGGTGGAATTTAGCGAAGAGGGTATTTTTAAAGAGGGCGAAAATTATGAGTATTGGTTTAAGCTTATTCCTTGGGAAGATATAGCCATAGAAGAGGGTGAACTTGCCATGCTTTTAACTCAAATTATGCGTAATCAAAGAGCAATTATTTTAAATCCTGCTTATACGCTTTTATTTCAATCTAAGGGAATTTTAAAAATTTTATGGGAACTTTATCCAAATCATCCTTTACTTTTAGAAACAAAAGATACTCCTTTAGAGGGTAAAAACTATGTTAAAAAACCTGTTTTTGGTAGAGAAGGTGCAAATATCAGTATAATTAAAGATGGAAAAACTTTGCATGAGAATGTAGGTCCTTACGGGAATAATAAGGCTATTTATCAAGAATATGTAGAGTTTAATTCATGTGAAAACGAATACTATCAAGCAGGTGTTTTCTTTGCCTATGAAGGGTGTGGTTTAGGATTTAGAAAAGGTGGTCTTGTGCTTGATAATTATTCTAAATTTGTAGGACATATCATAAAGGATTGAAAAATGAAAATTGTTTGTTTAGATGCGGCAACTTTAGGGGATTATGATTTAAGTGTTTTTGAAAAATTTGGTTCTTTACAAATTTATACTACAACAAATAAAGAGCAAACCATAGAGCGTTTAAAAGATGCTAATGTCGCCATGACAAACAAGGTTGTAATTGATAAAGATGTGATTGATGCTTGTAAAAATTTAAAACTCATTTTAGAAACTGCTACAGGGGTTAATAATATCGATATTGAGTATGCTAAAGAAAAAGGTATTATTGTAAAAAATGCTGCTGGGTATTCTACCATGAGTGTTGTACAACATACTTTTGCATTTATGTTTGCTTTTTTAAATCAAGTGCTTTATTATGACAAATGGAGTAAAGAGGGTAAATGGTGTGAAAGTCCTATTTTTACAGATTATAGCAGAATTTTAAACACCTTAAGCGGTAAAAAACATGGTATTATAGGCTTAGGAACTATAGGTAAAGAAGTGGCAAAAATTTCAAAGGCTTTTGGAGCTGAAATTTATTATTATTCTACGAGTGGAGCTAATAAAAACGCAGATTTTATACATTTGGAATTAAAAGATTTATTAAAAACTTGTGATATTATAAGTATCCATGCACCTTTAAATGAAAAAACTAAAAATTTACTCACCTTTGAAGAATTAAAGCTTTTAAAAGATAATGCGATTTTGATTAATGTAGGAAGAGGTGGGATTATCAATGAAAATGATTTAGCTAAAATCATAGATGAAAAAAATATTCGTGTAGGGCTTGATGTTTTAGAAATTGAACCTATGATGAAAAATCATCCGCTTTTAAGCATTAAAAATAAAGAAAATCTTATTATCACCCCTCATGTTGCATGGGCGAGTAAGGAAGCTTTAAATGCTTTAATGGATATAGTTTATAATAATTTAAAAGAATGGATAGAAAATGGCAAGTGAACATAGTTTTGATATTTCAGCAGCTTTAGATAAGCAAGAGTTAAAAAATGCTTTTGAACAAGCTAAAAAAGAACTTGATAGTCGTTATGACTTAAAAGGAATTAAGTGTGAGATTGATTTAAACGAAAAAGAGAGTATTTTTAAACTCAGTTCTTCTAGTGAAGGAAAACTTGATGTTCTAAAAGATATAGTGATTTCTAAACTTATCAAAAGAGGAATTAATCCTAATGCTATTAAAGAGCTTTCTCGTGAAAGTGGAGCAATGTTTCGTTTAAATTTGAAAGCAAACGATGCTATTGATAGTGAAAATGCTAAAAAAATCAATAAAGCTATTAAAGATAGCAAGCTTAAAGTTAACTCTTCGATTCGTGGTGAAGAAATTCGTGTTGTAGCAAAACAAATCGATGATTTACAAGCTGTGATGAAGCTTGTAAAAGAGCTTGATTTAGAGTTAAATATCAGTTTTAAAAATCTCAAATAAGGTTAAATTTGAAACATTGTTTAGCTCTATGTTTTGTTTTTTTTCTTTGTGCTTGTAGTGTGAAAAATCAAAATTTTTCAAGTCAAAGCTTGATGGTTTTGATTGCTTCTCCTATGATAAAAATCAATGATGCAGCTTTTTTAAAAAAAGAAAATAATGCTTTAAATTTGGAAGTTTATAAACTAGGGCAAGCTTTTTTTGAACTCAAAATCAAGGATAAAATTTGCATCAATGCAGTGTGTTATGATAAAAAAGTGTTTAATCAAAAATTTTTTAAAAATGTATATTATGATGATATTTTAAGTGATATTTTAAAGGCAAATGCTTTATGGCAGGGTAAAAATTTAGAAAAAACTGATTGTGGTTTTGAGCAAAATTTAAAAGCAAAAAATTATGAAATTTTTTATCAAGTTTGTGATAATAAAGTAAGTTTTTTTGATAAAATTTCACATACTAAAATTATCTTAACGCATATTCAAAATTGAAGGATAGAGTTTGAAATTTTTTTTACTGGTATTTTGCTTTGTAAATCTAGCTTTAGCACAAGTTTATAAAGGTGAATTGTATTTTTATCATTTGCAGGATAAAGAAATTTTTGCCATAGTTTATGATAATGCACCTATGACTCCACTTTTTGACAGGGATAAAAATCAAACAAGTTCTAGTTTTTTAATTGTTGATGATATAAATGGAAATTTAGAGATTCCACTCTTTAAGACAAATGATTTTTGGCAGGATGAGCGTAAAAAATATAAAATCAATTCTTCTAAAATGCTTACATATGATAATAAAAATTTTCAAGGAGAAAATTTAGGAACGACTACTTTAGAACTTATTGAAACGCAAGATGGCATTCGTATAAAGCGTAGTCTTGATTTTATAGGTTTTAATGATGATTTTAAAGAATTTCATCCTGTTCATAAGGGTGTATTTAGCTTTGAACAAATTCGCCAAAAACCTATTTTTTTGCAAGATGGAAAAATTAGTTTTGAAGAATGGTATTATTTTTATGAAGATGGCATGAGTCGTGCTATTTTAGAGTTAAATAATTTTGTTTATGATATTAATGTTCACGCGTTTGTAAAACTAAATGATTTGTATAATACTGAAAATCAAAAATTTCAAAATCTTTTACATGAGAAGCTTAAAAATACATGTGATGAGTGTTTTGAAGATCTGCAAAATTTACAATTTAATAATAATTTTTTGCTTAATAATGGAAAACTAAAAATTTGTTATCTACCTTTTGAAGGTCATTTTTTAGATGAAAATATTTGTGTAGAATTTAATGAAGATGAACTTAAGGAATTTAAAAAATAATGGAAAAATTAAAAAATTTTTTAAGTTTGAAAAATATAGAAGATACTCAAATTTATAAAGAGCTTAAGTGTGCTAAAAATGAGGCTTTGATTCTTAGAGAGCTTTGTAGAAATTATGTCGTTTCTATTTCTTCTATCAATGCCTTTACTTTATTATCGACAATTTTTGGAAATGATAAGTATCTTTATCTTGATGCTTTGGAGGATTTAAAAAAACTTATCGAAAGAGGTTTTGTAAATCAAAATTCGAGTTTTTTTAAAAGTTTGGAAAATAATAAAACTCAAACATTAACTCTTGCCTTATTGCAAAGCGAGCTTAGTCTAAGTGAATATTTTTTAGAATTTTTAGAAGCAAAACCTCGTTTAAATTTTGAGAAACAAGAGGCTTATGCAGATTATTTAGAATATTTAAAAGATGAATTTGTGCGTATTCAATTATACGAAAGATTAAGTTTTATACAAAAAAGTGCTTATAATAGTGAAATAAAAAATCAAATTAAACTTTATGAAAAACATATCAAAGAAAGACTAAAAAAAAGTAAATTTTATAATGTATTGGCTGATATTTTTAAAGAATACAATCTTGAACATAAAGAACAAATTATTTTTCTAGCACTTTTAAAAGAAGAATACGCCTTAAGTAATGAAAGTTCGATTTCTAGAGAAATGAATTCTTTACTTTCTTTAATCAGTGAAAATGATTTAGAAAGGCATAAAAATAAAAAACTATTACAAGAAAATGCTCCTCTTTTAAACTTAATCGAGTATGATGAATATTTAAATGCTTTTGGAGATATTTCTAAAAGTTTTTTTATTATTGATGAAATCTTACAAAGAATTATAAATTTTGAACCAAAACAAAGTAAAAAAATCAAAATTGAAAGTGTTTTAAAAGATCAGGATATTTTTGAGCTTATAGAACCAAGCACTGACATCAATGATATTATTATGCCTGAAAATACAAAAGAGCTTTTAGAAAATATTTTAAAACAACAAGATAAAAAAGTCCTAGAAAGACTTCATTCTTGGGGTATAAAGAGTAATAAAAATATAGAAGCTAAAATTATTTTTTATGGTCCTGCTGGTACTGGAAAAACTATGTCAGCTTTAGCTATGGCTAAATCAATGAAAAAATCTGTTCTTAGTTTTGACTGTTCTAAAATTTTGAGCAAATGGGTTGGAGAGAGTGAGCAAAATGTAAGAAAAATTTTTGATACTTATAAAAATATCGTGCAAACTTGTAAACAAAGTCCTATTTTACTTCTCAATGAAGCCGATCAGTTTTTAAGTACGCGTGTAGATGGAAGTAGTGGTAGCGATAAAATGCATAATCAAATGCAAAATATATTCTTAGAGCAAATTGAGCGTTTTAGCGGTGTGATTATCGCTACGACAAATTTTTTAGAAAGCTTAGATAGTGCATTTTCAAGAAGATTTGATTATAAGATAGAATTTAAAAAACCTGATTTTAAAGATAGGCTTAAAATTTGGGAAAAATTTCTACCTAAAAAAGCATTATTTGAAAAAGATTTTGATATAAATATTTTATCAAATTATGAATTAAGTGGAGCACAAATTTTAATGGTGGTGAAGAATACAGCTTTGAAAGTAGCTGTATCACAAGATGGGGTTTTTAAAATGCAAGATTTTATAGAAAGCATACAAAAAGAATTAAATTCAAGTTTTGATAAAAGTAAGATTGTTGGATTTTAACTTTTTTAATGTTTTTGTATAGCGAACTATAAAATAAAACAAAGCTACAATTAAAGTACTCCATTCCCAAAACATAGGAACTTTTGGAGTTAAAAAATAATGATAACTTGCCAAAACTAAGCTTAAATATCCTAGTTTTCTAATTTTACTAAGTTTTTTAAAGATTTTAAAAGAACTTAAAAGCATTAAAAATATGATTAAAAATGCGATAAATCCACTTGCTTCTAATAAACGATGTGAAATATCATCAAAAAGCCTTAAAATTTGAGCATTTCTATCAAAAATAAAATAATTTAAAAAGTGTAAAATCGCCCAAAAAGTTGCAAAAATACCTAAAATTTTAGGATAATTTTTTGTTTTTTTAAATTTAAGCAAAGAAAATAAAAGACTTAAATTTAAAAAGATCAAAGCAAATATTCCGGTGTAAATATAGGCTTCTTTTACAAAATCAAAGGCTTTTATGATGCGATAAAAGCCATAGATTAAACTTATGATAAAGCTAAAATAAGCAAGAAATTTAAAGTATTTTGTCTGCATTAAAAATTCACTTTCAAGTCCATGTTTTTATATAAACTTGCTACTTCTTTTTCATAGCCATTAAACATTAAAGTAGGCTTGGTAAAGAAATCTCCTAAAGTCCTCTCGTTAGCTTGAGACCATCTAGGATGAGAGACATTAGGATTGACATTGGCATAAAAACCATATTCACTTGGAGCGTAACTTTCCCAAGTGGATTTAGGCTGTTCTTTGGTAAATTCTATTTTAACTATGGATTTAATACTTTTAAAGCCATATTTCCAAGGAACAACAAGGCGTATTGGAGCGCCATTTTGAGGCTTTAAGGCTTTTTTATACATTCCTACTGCAAGCAAGGTAAGAGGATGCATAGCTTCATCCATGCGAAGTCCTTCTACATAAGGATAGTCTATAGTTGGAAATAAAGCGTCTTGATCGGGAAATTGACTCTTATCTAAAAGAGTGGTAAATTTAACAAATTTTGCTTTGCTTGTAGGCTTTGCCATTTCAATCAAACGACGCAATTCAAAGCCTACCCAAGGTACCACCATAGACCAAGTTTCAACACAGCGAAAACGATAAATTCTTTCTTCTAGAGGGAATTTTAAAATATCTTCCATGCTTAGAGTTAAAGGTTTTTCTATTTCTCCACTGATATCGATTTTCCAATTTTGAGTGTTGAAATTTTGTGCTAATGATACAGCCTTTTTTTTGTCTGTTGAAAATTCATAAAAATTAACATAATTTGTAGCCAGTTCTTCATCGCTGATTTCAAGTTTGTTTGGATTAGTATCGTTTGTGAAATTTAAAGCAGATAGTTTAGAAGTAAGCACGCTTGAACTTATTAAAACACCTGCTCCAAGTTTTAAAAAATCTCTTCTTTTTTTATATAAATTCTCAGGAGTTATAATCATAATTTTTCCTTATTAAAAATTTTTATTATTAAAATATAACAAGGATAATGATTATTAAATTTCTTGTAGAATTTTTTCACAAATTTTTCTAGGGTTATTATCTTTATAAATAGGGCGTCCAACTACTATAAAATCGCTTAAATTTTCTCTAGCCATTGTTAAATTAGCGACGCGTTTTTGATCATCATTTTTCTCTCCAAATGGACGAATTCCTGGAGTGAGAGTTAAGAAATTTCTTTGGGTGTGTTCTTTGATGATTTTACTTTCAAAAACAGAGCATACCATACCATCAAGTCTATTTTCATAGGATATTTTTGAAAAATTAATTACAGCTTCTTCGATTTTTTGTCTATAAATACTAAAGAAATTTTCTTCATCAAAACTCGTAAGAGCAGAAACTGCTAAAACTAATGGTCTTTTTGAAAATTTGCTAAGCCGTGTCATAACTTCTTGCATGGCTATTTTTCCAGCACTTGCGTGGATATTGATCATATCAACACCAAGTTTTGATATTTCTTCGCAAGCATCTGCCATAGTGTTGGGAATATCATGAATTTTAAGATCAAGAAATATTTTAAAATCATCAACTTTTTTAAGTTCTTCTATGAATTTAAAACCATCTCTTAAATATGCTCTTAAACCTACTTTTAACCATATGTCTAAATTTTTTAATTCTTTAGCAAGTTGTAAGCATTCTTCTTTTGTAGAAAGATCAAGTGCGACACAAAGCTTCATTTTTTAGCCTTTATTAAGGCATCTAAAACTCCATTTATAAATTTTGGAGAATTGTCATTAGCAAGTTCTTTGGCAAGTTCTATAGCTTCATTGATAACAATGGCACTAGGAGTATCGGTAAAAAGTAACTCATAAGCTCCAAGTCTTAGTATAGCTCTTTCTACATGTCCTAAAGCTGTAATTTGATTATCATTTAGAAATGAATTTAAGGTTTCATCAATATTGTTTAAATTATCTAAAATTCCATGATATAAATTTAAAGTAAAATTTTTTTGTTCATTGCGTATTTTTTTTTCATCTAAAATTTCATCTACAAAAACGTTGTTTTGAGAATTTAATTCAAAAGCATAAAGTAAGGAGATGACGCTTTGGCGAACTTGATGACGCGTTGCCATTAAAGCTCCTTGCTTAAATTTAACATCTCGATTACAGTTGTCATAGCTTCAAAGCCTTTATTGCCTGCTTTGCTTCCAGCTCTTTCTATGGCTTGTTCTATTGTATCTGTAGTTAAAACACCAAAGCTTACAGGGATATTATGATTTAAACTCACATTGGCTATGCCTTTGGTGGTTTCTGCTGAAACATAGTCAAAATGCGGAGTTGAGCCACGAATTACTGCGCCTACGCAACAAATTGCATCAAATTTTTTGCTTTCTATAGCTTTTTTTAACGCATACGGAAGTTCAAAAGCACCAGGAACAAGTATAAGGCTTAGATTTTCCTCTTTGCCTCCGTGTCTTAAAAAAGCATCTTTTGCTCCTTCTACAAGGCGATCTGTGATGATATGATTAAATCTTGCATTAATGATAGCAATTTTTGTATTTGAGTCTAAATTTAATTTTCCTTCAATAATGTTCATTTGTTTTCCTTTATGATATTTTGTATTTCTAGTAATGTATTAACGCAATTTTTAAGGCGTGTAAGATTAAGCATATTAGGTCCATCGCATAAAGCCTCGCAAGGATTAATATGTGTTTCAAAGAAAAAGCCATCTATGCCTACGGCTGCTGCCGCTCTTGCTAAAGGTTCTACAAATTCGCTTTTCCCTCCGCTACTTCCACCTGCAGCCCCTGGCATTTGTACACTATGGGTAGCATCAAAAATAACTGGAGCAAATTCACGCATGATAACTAAAGAACGCATATCTACTACTAGATTTCCATAGCCAAAGCTAGCTCCTCTTTCAGCTACAAAAACACCATTTTTTTGAGCAGCTTCATAGCCTTCATCTTCTATACCACGGGTTTGTAGAACTTTTTTAACGCTGTATTTGATATCGCTTGGGTTTAAAAATTGTCCTTTTTTGATATTAACTTTTGCCTTAGTTTTTGCTGCGGCTACAAGTAAATCGGTTTGACGACATAAAAAAGCAGGAATTTGCAAGACATCAGCTACTTCACTTACAGGGTTTGCTTGATTGCTTTCGTGTATATCGGTTAAGATTTTCATGCCAAATTCATCTTTTACGCTTTGTAAAATTTTTAATCCTTCTTCAAGACCAGGACCTCTAAAAGAATTAATACTTGTGCGATTGGCCTTATCAAAACTTGATTTGAAATAAAATTCTATATTTGGATTTTCATTAAAATTTTTTAACTGTTCAGCAACTTTAAAAATCAAATCTTTGCTTTCTATCACACAAGGACCAGCAATGAGTATCATTTTTTTCATTTTTTTCCTTTGTTCTTAACTAAAATTAATCCACCAAAAATAATGCCTATTATACCTAAAAAAACCATAGTACTTGGTAAATTATCTCCTAAAATTATCCCAACTATCATACTAAATACCACATCAAGATAACTAACTCCAGCAACCACTCCTGCTTGTTTAGCGATACCATAAGCTTTAGTGACATGAATTTGATAAATGGTGCCTAAAGTTCCCATAATGGCAATGATAAGCCAAGCTGTAAGACTTGGCATCACAAAAGGTGCTAGAATGAAATCTAAATGTAAAGAATCAAGATGCTGTGGTTCAAAAAATTCAGCACTGATCATAGAAATTAAAGGCATTAAGGTTCCTAAAAGGATAAAAGAAAAGGCAATTTGTTCTGTAGTGTAAGATTTTCTAAGTTCTCTTACACTTGTAAGAGCTAAAGCAGCTAAAAATCCACTCGTGATACCTATAACTGAATTTTTTAAATCAAAGCCTGAATGATTTAAATTATGAGCCCAAGGCTGAGCGATTAAAAGTACTCCACCAAATGCTATTAAAATTCCTATCCAGCCTTTGATGCCAATATTTTCTTTAAAAACAACAAAAGCTATTAAAGTAATAAAAATAGGAGCAGTTTTTTGAAAAGCAAAAGCTCCACCTAGTGTAATATTTGAAACATTATAGAAAAACATATATAGTGAAAGCGTGCCTACTACTCCACGAAATACCAAGAGCCAAAAATGTCCCCCTTCTTTATGTGCCTTAGATCGTTTTAAAAGATAGACTATAAAAAAAATTCCTATGATATTTCTAAAAAACATAATTTCTATAGAACTCATTTCCTTGCTAAGAATTTTTGCACAAGCTCCCATAAGTGCAAAATCCAAACATGCTAAAATCATGAAATAAATTCCTAAATTATGCTTGATTATTTTTAGCATTTTTTTCCTTGACTAAAATCTGGGTTAATTCTAGTCTTTTTTTGCTTAATATTAAGCCAAATTTTATATAATTTTAAAAATATAATTTTCTAGGAAAAAAATGCAAAGCATTATACTTATAGGTAAGCCAAATGTTGGAAAATCAAGTCTTTTTAATAGAATGGCAAGACAAAGAATAGCTATTACAAGTGATATTTCAGGCACAACTAGAGATACAAATAAAACAGAAATTCATATTCATTCAAAAAAAGCCATGCTTATTGATAGTGGGGGGCTTGATGAAAGTGATGAACTTTTTAAAAATGTGAAAAAAAACACTTTAAAAGTAGCTAAAGAAAGCGATATCATACTTTATCTAGTTGATGGGAAATTAGCGCCTGATGATGAGGATAGACAGTTTTTTTATTCTTTAAAAAAACTTGGAAAACCTATAGCCTTAGTGATTAATAAAGTAGATAATAAAAAAGATGAAGAAAGGGCTTGGGAGTTTGCAAATTTTGGCGTAAAGGAAATCTTTAATCTTTCAGTAACTCATAATGTAGGCTTAGATGAACTTTATGAATGGCTTGGAAAATTTTTACATGAAGAGTTTTTAATCCCCGATGAAGAAGAAAATTTAGAAGATTTTTTAGAGCATTATGAAGAAGGAAAAGAATTTCAATTTAAAGAAGTTGATCAAAATCATATCAGAGTGGGTATTGTAGGGCGTGTAAATGTTGGAAAATCAAGTCTTTTAAATGCTTTGGTTAAGCAAGAACGCAGTGTTGTAAGTTCTATCGCAGGAACTACTATAGATCCTGTTAATGAAAGTGTAGTTCATAAAGATAAAGTGATAGAATTTGTTGATACTGCAGGTATTAGAAAAAGGGGTAAAATTCAAGGACTAGAACGCTTTGCACTAAATCGCACGGAAAAAATTTTATCTCATTCTCAAATAGCACTTTTGGTTTTAGATGCGCATGAGGGCTTTAACGAGCTTGATGAACGCATTGCTGGGCTTGTGGCTAAGCATTATTTGGGTGTGATTATTGTTTTAAATAAATGGGATAAAAGTGAGATGGATTTTGATAAGACTGTAAAAGAATTGCGTCTTGATCGTTTTAAATTTCTAGCTTACGCACCCGTGATTAGTGTATCAGCTTTAAGTGGAAAAAGGGTGCATGTTTTACTCGATAAAATTTTGCAAATTTTTGAAAATTTTACTCAAAAAATCCAAACTTCTAAGCTTAATACCTTGATAGAAAATGCCACAAGAGCACATCCTTTGCCGCATGATTATGGGAAATTGGTTAAAATTTATTATGCAGTACAATATGACTTAGCACCGCCAAAAATTGCACTTATTATGAATCGTCCTAAGGCCTTGCATTTTAGCTACAAGCGTTATTTGCAAAATCAAATCAGAAAAGAATTTAATTTCGAAGGTGTGCCTTTAGTGATTGCTTCGCGTAAAAAGGGCAGTAAAGAAAATGATGAAAGTTAAAAATATCGTTTTTATAGGATTTATGGGTTCTGGAAAAAGCACTTTAGCAAGAGCTTTGGCCAAGGATTTAGATCTTGTTTTTTTAGATAGTGATTTTTTAATAGAACAAAAATTTAATCAAAAAGTCAGTGAAATTTTTGTGCAAAAAGGGGAGAATTTTTTTAGAGAACAAGAGCAAAAAATGGCTGATTTTTTTAGTTCTTGTGAGAAAACTTGTATTGCTACAGGTGGGGGCTTTGTTAATGTTTCAAATTTAGAAAAAGCAGGTTTTTGTATTTATTTAAAAGCAGATTTTGAATATTTAAAAAAGCGTTTAGATGAAAATGAAATTTCTAAAAGACCTTTATTTTATGATGAAATTAAAGCAAAAAAATTATATAATGAGCGTTTAAGCAAGTATGAACAAAAGGCAAATTTTGTTTTAAATATAGAAAATAAAAATATAGATGAGCTTTTAAGCGAGATTAAAAAGGTGATAAAATGAGAGTATTAACAGGCCTTCAGCCAAGTGGCGATTTGCATATAGGTAATTATTTTGGTGCGATTAAACAAATGGTAGATGCGCAAGAAAAAAACCAAATGTTTATGTTTATTGCTAATTATCATGCCATGACTTCTTCTCAAGATGGAGAAAAAATTCAACAAAATTCCTTAAAAGCTGCTGCGGCTTTTTTAAGCCTTGGTATAGATCCACAAAAGAGCGTTTTTTGGTTGCAAAGTGATGTTAAGGAAGTTATGGAGCTTTATTGGATTTTATCGCAATTTACTCCTATGGGTTTATTAGAGCGTGCGCATAGTTATAAGGATAAAGTTGCTAAGGGGCTTAGTGCTTCACACGGACTTTTTTCTTATCCTGTTTTAATGGCAGCTGATATTTTACTTTTTGATACACAAATTGTTCCTGTGGGAAAAGATCAAATCCAACATGTTGAAATCGCACGTGATATTGCTTTAAAAGTTAATAATGAATGGGGTGAAATTTTTACCCTTCCAGAGGCTAAAGTTAATGAAGAAGTAGCTGTAGTTGTAGGCACCGATGGGGCAAAAATGAGTAAATCTTATCAAAATACTATAGATATTTTTAGCAGTGAAAAAACCTTAAAAAAACAAATTTCTTCCATAGTTACAGATAGCACCGCTTTAGAAGATCCAAAAGATCATGAAAACTGCAATATTTTTAAAATCGCAAAGCTTTTTTTAGATGAATCAGGGCAAAAAGAATTACAAATACGCTATGAAAAAGGTGGTGAGGGTTATGGACATTTTAAAATGTATTTAAACGAGCTTGTAAATGCTTATTTTAAAGAAGCAAGAGAAAAATATAATGAGCTTTTAGAAAAGCCTTCGCATTTGAAAGAAATTTTGGATTTTGGTGCGACAAAAGCAAGAAAAATCGCCCAAGAAAAAATGCAAAAAATTTATGAAAAAATCGGACTTTAAGGAGTAGAAAATGCTAGATTTAAAAAATTTGCAAAATAATTTTGATGAAGTGGCTAAAAAGTTAAAAAATAAAAAAGTTGATGAAAATATCTTAAAAAAACTTGCTGAACTTTTTGCAAGTTTAAAAAAAGAAAAAACAGCTTTAGAAGAATTTCAAGCTTTTCAAAATAAATTCAGTAAAGAACTTGCTACAACCGAAGATAAAGAAAGTTTAAAAGCAAAATTAAGCGAAAATAAAAGTAAAATTAATGAGCAAAGCGCTAAAGTAAATGCTTTAGAAAATGAGCTTGAAGAAATCGCTCATGCCATCCCAAATATCCCTGATGAATGTGTGCCTGTGGGTGAAGACGAAGATGAAAATGTGGAGCTTAAAGAAGTTTTAAATCCACCTAGCTTTGATTTTACTCCAAAAGAACATTTTGAATTAGGTGAGAGTTTAAATTGGCTTGATTTTGTGCGTGGGGTAAAAATTTCACAAAGTCGTTTTTGTGTGCTTAAAAACGAAGGAGCTTTATTAAGCCGCGCTTTGGTAAATTATATGATAGATTTTAATAGAAGTCGTGGATTTGAATTTGTTAATGTGCCTTTTTTGGTAAATGGTGCTACTATGTTTGGGACAGGTCAGTTGCCAAAATTTAAAGAAGATATGTATAAGGTAGATGATGAGGATTTGTATTTGATCTCAACTTCTGAAATTCCAGTAACCAATCTTTATAGTGGAGAAATTTTAGCGAGTGAAACTTTACCGATAAAAATGACTTGTTATAGCGCTTGTTTTAGAAAAGAAGCAGGCAGTGCAGGGCGTGATACAAGAGGTATTATAAGACAACACCAGTTTGAAAAAGTAGAGCTTGTAAGTATTACTAAACCTGAGCAAAGTGATAGCGTGTTTAATGAAATGCTTGAGTGTGCAAGTGATTTGCTGAGTTCTTTAGGTTTAGCGCATAGACATTTGATGCTTTGCACTGGAGATTTGGGTTTTAGTGCAGCAAAAACTGTGGATCTTGAAGTGTGGCTTCCAGGACAAAATAAATATCGTGAGATCAGCTCGGTTTCAAATTGTCGTGATTTTCAAGCAAGACGTGCTAAAATTCGCTATAAAAATGAACAAGGAAAAAATGAACTCGTTCACACTCTTAATGGCTCATCTTTGGCAGTAGGAAGAACCTTGGTAGCGATTATGGAAAATTATCAAGACAAAGAAGGAAAAATTCATATTCCTGATGCTTTGAAAAAATATTTTTAAAGAGTATAGATGGCTGAACAAGAAGATATAATACTAGAAAAACCCGAAGATGGCTTAAATCAACCAAGACTTGATGAGAGTTTAGAGGGATTTAAAGGGCAAGAGGGGCAAGCTCCAGAAGATGAAGAATTTGCATCATTGCCAGAAGAATTACCTCAAGAAAATAGTGATAGTGGTTTTAAATTTACAAGAGAAAGTGCGCCTGAAGATGTATTAACTTTTGAAGAAGTTGAAAGTCAAGAGCCTACGCCTTGGTATAAAGATCGTAAGTTTATGTCTCTTGTGGGTTTATCTTTGGGGATTATTTGTATTTTAGTTTTTACACTTTTTTATTTAACTTTTAGTGAAGGAAAAATTAAACCAGATATTATAGCTTCTAAGCCTTTAGAACAACCTGTTGTTATGCCTGATGAATCATATAAATACAATGATATGCAAAGAATTGATAGTATGATCCAAAAAGCAAATGCTTTATATTTAAAGGGTGAGGTTGAACAGGCTTTAAAAGTTTATGAGCAAGTTGCCGTATATAACGAATCTTTATCTAATTATAATTTAGGCGTTTCTCAAATGAATGAGAATAAATTCCAAGAAGCTTTTGAAAGCTTCAAGAAAGCTATAGCCAATGGAGAAAATCAAAGTGTAGCTGCTATCAATGCTGCTGTTTGTGCTTTAAAGCTTAATGATAAGGAAAAATTTAGATATTATATTGATTTAGCTCAAGTGTATCTTCCAAAAGAAGGAAAATCAAAATTATATGATTATTATTTAAGCTTGATTAATTATTACAAAGGATATTACCCTGAGGCTTTACAAATGTTACAAAGAACAGATGTGGAGCCGTATTCTGATGTTGCAAAGTATTTGTCTGCTAAAATTTATGCAAAAATGGACTTTGATTCCAAGGCTATACAGCAATTAAATTCTCAAGGCAATTTTGAATCTAGTTTATCTTTAGGTCTTTTATACGCTAGAATAGGAGAATATGCTAAAGCTAAAGTCGCTTTAAGTACAGCGATGAAAATTGAAAGAGATTTTAATCAGAGTTTGGCGGCTTTAACATTGGTTGATATTAAAACAGGAAATTATCAAGATATGTTAGCGCGCTTGCAAAATTCTTATGATAACGATAAAGATAGATATAAGATTTTAGATACTTATAAAATTCAAGTTCGTTTAAATAAGGATCTTTTTAATATAGCAGTTGCTCAAAATTCTTTTTCAAAAGATTTGTTAAAAAAACAAAAAGATCAATTCGATTTGCTTTTTTATTTTGCACCTTATCAAGTTTTTGATAGTAAGCAGGCTGCTTTATATATTAAAAAAGCTAATGTTACAGATTTCGTTGATGATAGTACTGATGCGGGAATTTATCTTAATACAAGCAAGGCTCTTTCATCTACCAATGTAAAAATTGCCAATATTATTAACTATGCATTAAATCAGAAGTTACGCCTTGCTAACCAAGAATTTCAAAAACTTATCAAGGATTATCCAGAACATAGTATTTTACATTATAATTTGGCTTTAACTTACGCCCAAATGCAAAATTATGAACTTGCTTATAAGCATTTTTCAAGTTCATATCATCTTAATCCTAAAAATTATTTAGCAGGTGCTTTTGCTATGTTTTGTGCAAAATCAATTGATATTGATACAACTAAACTTTACAATGAAATTCTTGATAATATAGCTGCTGATTCTAATTTTAAAGCCAATATGCAAAAAAGTATGTTATTTTTAGTTAATAATAATTATATTTCTATGCTTCCTTATTTAGATGAAACAAAAAAAGATACACCTTTGAGTTTGATTTTTGAAGCTATTGTTGCTAAAAATAATAACCTTAATAATCAAGTAGATGTGAAAATTGCTAAATTGCGTTCAGAGTTGCCTGAAGATATTTTGACAAATATTTTGTATTTTAATTCTTTAAATTCAAATTTAAATATTAAAGAATATGCTCAAAATGCTCAAATTCATTTTAAAAATTTAAAACTTGATTATCGTAGTGTTTTTGGTGGGCCAAGTATCGCTAGGGAATTTTATGTTAATTTAATGCATATTGCAGGGCTTTTAAATTTAGAAAGACAGAAATTTAAAGAGTTGATTAATGTTTCAGGAGCAAAAGATGAGGGTATTTTGCAAACTTTAGCTTATTTGGATATTTTTGCACAGCAATACGAGGAGGCTTATGCGCTTTATAATTCTTTGATTGATGATTATGGAGCTAAAGATACTAAAACTTTATTTTTAGCAGCCGTAGCAGCCGTAGGTGCAAATAATCCAAATTCAGCTATAGCGCTTTTGCAGCTTTCTAAACTTACAGATAAAAATAACAAAGAGAGTAAAGCAGCTCTTGGTATGTTGTATCAAGAAGTAAAGAACTATGAAGCTGCGATATCTCAGTATAAAACTTTACCTAATAATTTTAAGAGTGAATTTTTTACTTTTGATATCAATAACAACTAAAAATGCTTAGAACTTTCTAAGCATTTTTAGTTAAGCTTGAAGATCTAGAGTTTTTCCGCCTAGTTCATCGATGCGATCGCTAACTTTTTTAAGTGCCGCATCTATTGTATTTTGACTGATTTGAGGAAGTTCTCCGCCCCACATTTTTTCTGCTTGCTCAAATCCTTTTTTCATACCTTCAAGACCTTTTTTCAATTTTTCAACATCATCGCCACCGCCTTTAATAACAAAATCCGCGATGCGACTGGCTGTATTTTCCACTCCAAAAAAACCATCTTCACTTACAAGTTGTTGAAGTTCATCTGTATTCATATCAAGTGGATTTTTGCCACTGTAGCCTAAGGATGCAAAATCAATATTTTTAAGTATAGATTTCGCAGTATTTAAATTGGCACCATTTAAAAGACTATCTAGTCCAGTTTGGGCATTGCTCGAACCTATTACAGCATTCATTGTTTGCTGTTGAAACTGAACTAGGTAAATTTGTGTAATGCCCTTTCCACCAAGTGCATTTAATTTTTCAAGGGTATTTTTATCTACATCCTTGCTAGAATTAGCACTTTGAACATTTTTGTCTTTTGTGTTTTCCTTAGCATCATCTGCCTTCTTATTGCTAACTTGTGTTTGTGCCATGCTAGCGATATTTGAAAAAGTATTCACTTGCATATTTGCTCCTTTGTGTGAGGCTTTAATTTATATCGACTTTTGACTTAAAAAATTTATAAGGACATTAAATTCCTTATTTTCAAAGGAATTTAATGTTTTATTGTAGATAATAAGCAATTTGCTCTTTATTGAGAATGCGGATAAGATTGCTAGTACCTTCTACTCCTGTTGGAAAGCCTGCAGTTAGAAGATAGCATTTGTCTTCATCCATAAAACCTTTTTCAACACTTGATCTTACAGAGTCTTTTAATAATTCTGTAAGTTCATTACTCTTGTTAACCAAAATCGCAGGATTAACTCCCCAAACTATACTTAAAGAGTTTAAGGTTTTTTCAGAATGCCCTACTGCTATGATTTCTATATTTGGACGATATCTTGCAATCTTAATAGCAGATTTTCCGCTACTTGTTAAAGAAAAAATAGCATCAGAGTTAAGATCTGTTGCAAGATGAGCTGAAGAACGCATGATTTTATCTGTATTGTCTAAATCATTAAAATCATTAAATTTGTTATATGGATAGCGTTTTTCTGTTTCTATTATAGTTTGGCACATTATATCAACAGCGTTTGCAGGATCTATACCAACGGCGCTTTCTTCACTTAGCATTACTGCATCTGTTCCATCTAAAACAGCATTTGCAACATCTGAAATTTCAGCTCTTGTGGCGGTTTTGCTTTTGGCTAATGAAAAAAGCATCTGAGTCGCAGTAATAACAGGCTTAGAGGCATTGTTTGCTTTTTGTATGATTTCTTTTTGGATATTAGGAACTTTATAATAAGGCACCTCAATACCTAAGTCTCCTCTTGCAACCATTATACCATCGCTAGATTTAATAATCTCATCAATATTTTCTACTGCATCAAATTTTTCAATTTTTGCAAAAATAGATATTTTTGCGTTATTTTGTGCTAAAATTTCACGAACTTCATCAATATCGTGCGCATTTTGTACGAAAGATATTGCTAAAAAATCTACTTCATTTTTTATACCCCAAAGTAAATCATTTTTATCTTTTTGTGTAATAACATCAATATTGATTTTAGTATTCGGAAAATTAATACCTTTATTTGAGTTTAAAAAACCATCATTTTCTATAATGGTTTCAATTTTTTGATCATCTATGTTTACTACTTTAGCACGAATTGATCCATCATATAGATAAATATATTCATCAATTTTTAACATATCTAAAATAGATTTTTGATTGATACTGATTTTATAATGATTTTGAGCAATCTTCTCCCCTAAAATTGTTTCACGATAAAAATCAATTCTATCACCCTTTTTTAATTCAAATGGTTCTTTAAGTTCACCTGTACGAATTTTAGGACCACTAATGTCTTGTAAAATTCCAATACGAGTATGCAATTCTTTAGCTACTCTTCTTATGGTATCTAAGTTTTTTTTATGATACTTATGTGTTCCATGAGAAAAGTTTAAACGGAAAACATTTACACCATTGATAATCATTTGGCGTAGAATTTCTTCCTTTTCACTTGCTGGACCTACTGTGGCTACAATTTTTGTTTTTTTAAGCATGGTAAACTCCTTTTGAAATTATTGTAGCTAAAAATAGAAACAAAATGATTACAATAATTCTGAAGAAAATTTATCTTCGTTAAATTCCATTCCTAGGTAATTACACACAAGCTTTGCATCTCTTTCAGCATTTCCTAAACAACTTGTTGCTCCAGGACTTGGAGTCATATTGAAAATAATACCAGGGGTTTCTGTGATGCTTGCTTCACCTAGCATTAATTCTCCTTTAGTTTTATCAATAACTTGCGGTCTTACGCCTCCAAAACCTTTCGCATAATAAATATCGCTTGCTTTAAGACTTGGGACTATTTTTTTGGCATCTTTAACAAATAAGCTTTTATCAACAAAAGGTAGTTCAAAAAGATAATTATAAAAGATGTAATTTCTAATTGTTGCATCTTTAAACATATTAAAAGTTACTTTTAAAACAGTTTTATCAAGTTTTAGCGCTTCAAAAAATTCTGGAACTGATTTTAGACCATGATAACGTTCTAGTTTTGGAATAACAAGTGCGGTAGGTCCAAAGCGAGTGTTCATATCAGCAAGTAAATCAGGATCTCCATGAAGAGCTGCAAATGGAAGTTTAGGATTTTGCACCATATAAACCTTACCATTTAAAAGTTTTTGTTTGGTTAAATAAAAACTTCCTGCAACAGGCCAACAAGACTTATCCATACCTAAGTTCATTTTATGTGCTAAATATAAAGAGTGCGCTCCAGCATTGACAACTACGCTTTTGGCATGGTATTCTTGATGATTTGAGGTTTTTAATATAAAAATATCATCCTTTTTTTCTATGTGAATAATTTCTTGATTAAAAGCAACGAAAGTATTTTTATTTTGTTTTTGGGCTTGTTCTATTAGATTTATACTCATTTTCCCAAAATCTACAGTTGTAAAAACCTCGCCGCTTTCAACACCCATGGCACAGATATTTTCAGGTCTATCTTGATTGCAATCTTCTCCTAAAACAACCTTGGGTTCAATTTGTTTGATTTTTGCTTTATCGAAAAATTTTATATAAGGATAAAGTTCTTTAAATTCTTCATAGCGTTTTTTCATATAATCACATTCTATATCTCCAACAGCTAGAGCCATTTTTTGATGAGAAAACATGAAATTATTTTGCGCATTTTGCATGAGTCCATATTTAACTATCATATCAGCTGTTCTTTTTACTTTTCGCGCTTTTTCTAAAGTATAATTGGTTTCAATATCTCCACAATGAATGGTTTGAGAATTACTCGTTCCCTTAGAATTTAATGTTGCAGCTGTATTATATTTTTCTATCAAAGCAATATTTTTAATATTTGTATATCTTGCAAGCTCGTAAAATAATGCTGCTCCTGAAATTCCAGCTCCGATGATAAGCACATCAAATTCTTGTTGGCTCATTGTTTTTCCTTTTTTTATTTTAATAAACTTTTTTCTAAATAGAAGTTTAATTGAATTTGTTTTACAAAAAGTTAAATTTCATTAAGGTTTGATATCAATGAGAATTTTTGTAACATTTTTAATAAAGTAAATTGGGATTTTCTTTTATAATCTTTTTCATTCCTCGAAAGATTAAAAGTTTATCATAAATTGCGTGATCGAAATAATTTGCTAAAAATTGCCCATCTCCACCAGTGAAATAAAGCTTTTTATTTTGAGCGGCATCTTTTATCAGTAGGTAAATTCCTTTAAAAACACCATAACTTAAAGCATCCATGGTTTTTTGTGGGAATGCATCAAGACTAACTTGAGTGTTAAATTCACTTTTTAATCGTGGTGAAATATGGCTATAAATTTTTTTATAATTTGCAATACCTGGCAAGATAAAACCACCAAGATGTATAGAATTAGAAATAATATCAATTGTAATAGCACTACCTGCATCTACAACAACTCCATCTTCAATAGTATAACAAGCTGCTATGCGATCGATTCCTAATCCTTGATAAATAGTATCAAATAAAAAATAAGGTTCAAGATTGATAAAATTTTTTTGATTTTTTAAATGTTCTTTGAGATGTTCATTGACATTGATATAAAAAATTTTTTGTTCATTTTTAAATTCTAAAAACTGATCTATACTAAGAGTAAAATATTTGTTATCATCTAGGAAATTAGCATTTGAATTCCCAATGTCACAGAGCAGCATAGATATTAAATCCTTTCATTTCTAGATGATTTTTTGCTTTAGAGCAAAGAGAAGCCATGCTAAAAAAATATTTGTTATTTATGTTAATTTGCTGTGCTAGATTTTCTAAAAATAAGGCATCTTTCATTAAAAATTTTGTTTTTCCTGTATACATAAAAAGAATGTTATTTTGATCTTTAGCACAAATATAACTTTTTTTTCTAGTCAACATACTTAAGTCATAGGGCTTTAAATTTAATTTTAAAGCCTTTATTGTTTGTTCTAAAATTTTTATCATAGCAAATCTAAAATTTTATCTCCGTAGTAAAATTTACCATTTCCCATGAAAGAAATTTTATCAACAGCTTCTGAAAGTTTAAATACTTGTGCATTATCTAAATTTAGATTCATTTTGATAAGATAGCCTGTTTTTTCAAAAATATATAAATAATTATTGTATATATTGCTTTTTACAAAAATAGCAAATTCAAATTTTTTTTCCGCAATTTTTCTTAAGTTATAATCAGTTTTAATAATAGTGCCATCTTTTTCTAGTATAAAAATACCATCATCGCTAAGTGCAACATCTTTTATGTCAGCGTCAAGATAAAGAGTTCTAGCAGGGCTTACAACAATGATTTTTTTAGCTGTTGCTGCTATAAGTTTATCTCCGATTACACTTAGATGGATTACATTGTTGAAAAAATTTTCTGCTGAAATAACCACATCTTTAATGATTTGAAGATTGTTTCTTGAAAGAATTAAAATTTTACCATCTAGTGTTGGATAAACGATGATATTGTCTAAAAATATAGGATTAGCGGTACGACTGTCTTGGGCTGGAGCTGAGGTTAGGGTTTGACTGAATTTAATACCCAAAGAACGATTTGCAAGAACTATGGTATTGTTTGCAAGTACAAGGGCTAAATCATCTCCATTAGAAGCTACTCCTACAACACTAGCGTCAAATTGAAAATTATAAATTTCATTATAAGAATTGTCAAAAATTTTTAAATTTCCATTGTTATCTGCAGTAAAATATTCCCCATCTTGATAAGCTAGAAGCATATAATTTTTAGGAAGTTTAAACTTGTCTATGGAGATATTATTTTTTAAGATAGCTGTATTATTGCTAAGTTTTGCAGAAACTAGATTCCAATCAACGATTTTACTTTTTAAATTGCTATTATGACTTAAATCTCCATCGGTTTGTTTTGGTTCAAAATATTGTCTTTTGGTGCCACAAGCACATAGAAATATTAAACAAAATAGTGTTAAAAATATTTTTTTCATTGTGTAATGCCTTGATAATGTTTGAGGTTTTTAGCTATTTGATTTAAACTTGAATTTTCTTTTATCTGAGAAAGTAAAACATTAGCTTCTTCGATTTTATTTTGCTCTAAAAGTTTGTAAGCTTCTAATAATTTATCATAATTTTTTAAAAATATCGATTTATCCCCTAAAGATAATGCGATAATATTTTTAAGTAAAGTGTTTGTTTGAGCATTATTATAAATTTGTTTTAGTTCATTTTGGAGAGTTGTATTATTAAAATCATTAATATTTTCTTTTAGTAAAAAGATAGCGTAAAGATTAGTATTTTTATTTTTAAGTTGTTCTAAAAGATTTTTATTGCTAGGATCTTGTATTAGATTGGCATAAATTTCATTTGCTTCTTTTGTTTTATAATCGTTTATTTTTGAGATTATAAAATTTCCAGCAAACCAAGCAACTAAAATTATCACAACAGCAGATATATAAAATTTATACTTGCGTATAAATCTCTCTCCTTTGATAAAATTTTCTATAAATTGTTCTTCTGTGTTAAGTTCATTTTTAACAGCTTTTAAATTATCTTTTAGTCCCAAAATTTATCCTTGAAAAAATATTTTTATTTTTGTATAGAAAAATTATGGTATTGTATCATATAAATTGCAAAATATCCTAAACAATTTAAAGCTTTTTATGATATAATTTTCAAAATTTTAACTTTTTTATTAAGGTTTAAGAAATGCAAATAGATGAGAAATTATTAAGCAAGCTTGAAAAATTAAGTGCTTTACAAATAACAAAAAACAGAAATGAAACCATTGTACAGTTAAGTGAAATTGTGAATTTTGTTGAAAAATTAAACGAACTTGATTTAGATTCCCAAGAGATTACTGTGAGTACTATAAAAGGTGGAGCTCCTTTGAGGATTGATGAGATAAGAAATAGCAATGTTATTGATGAGGTTTTAGATTGTGCTCCAAAAAAACAAGAACATTTTTTTGTTGTTCCTAAAATCATAGAATGATTAACTTAGCATTTAGTGCTTATTTGTAGAATAAATTTAAAACAAAAAAATCAGAGAGTGATTGAAATGAATTTTTATTGGTTTGATGCTTTTATTTTAGGATTTACCTTGCTTTTAGGGCTTAAGGGTATTATCAATGGTTTGATAAAAGAAATTTTTGGGCTTTTGGGTATTATTGGTGGTGTTTTTATTGCTTCAAAATATGCAACTCAAGCGGCTGAATTTATACAAAGTACTTTTTATAAGATAGAAAATCAAAGCTTAGCTGGATTTGCTGGATTTTTGGCCATATTAATTATTTTTTGGATAGTTTGTTTGTTGGCAGGTAATTTTCTTTCTAAGTTGATCAAATTAAGTGGCCTAGGTTTTTTAGATCGTATTGGTGGCTTTATATTTGGTGGGGCAAAAATCTTTTTAATTTTTGCAATTTTGGTTTTTTGTGTAGCAAGAATCGATTTTTTAAATGATAAATTAGATAATTTTGCTAAAAATAGCTATACTTTGAATTTGCTTAAAGAAACTGGATCTTTTATTATGAATCAACCTTTAACAGAAAATAGTCTAGATCATGCTAATGAAAAGTTGCAAGATATTGTAAGTGATTTAAACAATACTCAAAAAGGGGAGTGATATGCTGATAGAAAATGTGGAATATGATGTTTTACTTGAGAGGTTTAAAAAAATATTAAGACAAGGCGGGCTTAAATATACTAAGCAAAGAGAAGTGCTTTTAAAAACTCTTTATCACAGTGATACTCATTACACACCCGAAAGTTTATATATGGAAATCAAACAAGCTGAACCTGATTTAAATGTAGGAATTGCAACTGTTTATCGTACTTTAAATTTGCTTGAAGAAGCAGAAATGGTAACTTCCATTTCTTTTGGTTCAGCAGGTAAAAAATACGAGCTTGCCAATAAACCTCACCATGATCATATGATATGTAAAAATTGCGGAAAAATTATAGAATTTGAAAATCCTATTATAGAAAGACAGCAAGCCTTGATTGCAAAAGAACATGGTTTTAAACTTACAGGGCATTTGATGCAGCTTTATGGTGTTTGTGGTGATTGTAATAATCAAAAAGCAAAGGTAAAAATATAAATGTTTGATAATATTTTAGAGCAGCAAAGAATAGAAAAAGCTAAGGAATTAAAAAATTTAGGGATCAATCCTTATCCTCATTTTTTAGAAAAAGAAATGTCTTTAAAGACTTTTAAGGATAAATTTTCTTATATTTTAGAGCAAGTTGAAAAAAGAGATGAAAGTGTCAATGCTGTCGTTGCAGGACGTTTGAAACTTTTGCGTATAGCTGGGAAATCGATTTTTGCAAACATTGAAGATGAGGATACAAATTTACAAATTTATTTTAGTAAAGATAGCGTAGGTGAAGAACTTTATGCGATTTTGAAAAAGAATTTAGAAGTAGGTGATATTGTTTTGGTTAAAGGTTTTCCTTTTGTAACTAAAACAGGTGAGTTTAGTTTGCATGCAAGTGAAGTAAAACTCGCTACAAAAGCTATTGTTCCTTTACCTGAAAAATATCATGGATTAACAGATATTGAACAAAGATATCGTAAACGTTATGTTGATATGATAATGAATGCAGAAGTTAGAAAAGATTTTTTAGTGCGTTCTAAAGTGGTGAGTTTGATTCGTCATTTTTTTGAAAATAAAGGCTTTTTAGAAGTAGAAACTCCTATGATGCATCCGATTGCAGGTGGAGCAAACGCTAAGCCTTTTGTAACTTTTCACAATTCTTTAGGCGTAGAAAGATTTTTAAGAATTGCTCCAGAACTTTATCTTAAAAGACTTGTAGTGGGTGGTTTTGAGGCGGTTTTTGAAATCAATCGTTGTTTTAGAAACGAAGGTATGGATTTAACCCATAATCCTGAATTTACAACTATAGAATTTTATTGGGCTTATCATAATTATAAAGATTTAATGGATTTAACTGAAGAACTTTTTGCTTTACTTTTGGATAAACTTAATTTGGGAAAAACAATAGAATTTGATGGAAAAATGATAGATTTTTCTAAACCTTTTGAACGAATAACCTATAAAGATGCACTTTGTAAATATGGTGGTTTAGATAGGGATTTAATCGAAGATAAAGAAAAAATTCTTACTAAATTAAAAGCTGATGGTTTTGAAGCGAATGAAAAGCTTGAACTTGGACATTTGCAAGCTGAACTTTTTGATAATTATGTGGAAGAAAAATTGATCAATCCTACTTTTGTGATTGATTTTCCTATTTCCATAAGTCCTTTATCAAGACGTAGCGATGAGGATTCTCAGATTGCTGAGAGATTTGAGTTGTTTATTTGTGGAAGAGAATTGGCAAATGGTTTTAATGAGCTTAATGATCCTCTTGATCAATATGAGAGATTTTTAAAACAAATTGAAGCTAAAAATGCAGGCGATGAAGAGGCTTGCGAAATGGATGAAGATTTTGTAAATGCTTTGGGTTATGGAATGCCTCCAACGGCAGGGCAGGGCATAGGCATAGATAGACTTGTTATGCTTTTGACAAATAAAAAATCTATTCGAGATGTGATATTGTTTCCTGCAATGCGTCCATTAAAATCAGAACTAAAGGAGAAAGAATGAGTTTGGAAATGTTTGATAAAGAAATTTTTGATTTAACAAACAAAGAGTTAGAGCGTCAATGTGAAGGTCTTGAAATGATAGCGAGTGAAAATTTCACTTTACCTGAAGTAATGGAAGTTATGGGAAGTATTTTGACAAACAAATACGCAGAAGGTTATCCGGGTAAAAGATATTATGGTGGTTGTGAATTTGTTGATGAGATTGAAACTCTAGCCATTGAAAGATGTAAAAAACTTTTTAATTGTAAATTTGCTAATGTTCAGCCTAATTCAGGTTCTCAAGCTAATCAAGGTGTTTATGCGGCTTTGATTAATCCAGGTGATAAAATTTTAGGAATGGATTTAAGTCATGGTGGACATTTGACTCATGGTGCAAAAGTAAGTTCTTCAGGTAAAATGTACGAAAGTTGTTTTTACGGCGTAGAACTTGATGGAAGAATTGATTATGAAAAAGTAAGAGAAATTGCTAAAAAAGAAAAACCAAAACTTATAGTTTGTGGAGCTAGTGCTTATGCAAGAGTGATTGATTTTGCTAAATTTAGAGAAATCGCTGATGAAGTAGGCGCCTATCTTTTTGCTGATATAGCACATATTGCAGGTCTTGTTGTGGCAGGTGAGCATCCAAGTCCTTTTCCACACGCTCATGTAGTAAGCTCAACTACGCATAAAACTTTGCGTGGCCCAAGAGGTGGTATTATTATGACAAATGATGAAGAGCTTGCTAAAAAAATTAATTCTGCCATTTTTCCAGGTATTCAAGGTGGTCCTTTGATGCATGTAATTGCTGCAAAAGCAGTAGGATTTAAATTTAATCTTAGCGATGAGTGGAAAGTTTATGCAAAACAAGTAAGAACCAATGCTCAAGTTTTAGCTAATGTTTTAATGGATAGAAAATTTAAACTTGTTAGCGATGGAACGGATAATCACCTTGTTTTAATGAGTTTTTTAGATCGTGAATTTAGTGGAAAAGATGCAGATTTAGCTCTTGGAAATGCAGGAATTACCGCAAATAAAAATACCGTTCCAGGAGAGATTAGAAGTCCTTTTATCACAAGTGGATTAAGACTTGGAACTCCAGCCCTTACTGCCAGAGGTTTTAAAGAAAAAGAAATGGAAATTGTGTCAAATTATATTGCAGATATTTTAGATGATATTAATAATGAAAAATTACAAAAGAATATTAAACAAGAATTAAAAAAACTTGCAAGTAATTTTATTATTTATGAAAGGGCTATGTTTTGATTTCACCAATGGATATGTCGCTAATTAAAATAATTGGCGATCATTATTATATAAGACGCGATAAAATTGTAAATAAAATTACACATAGAGGTCGCTTATTTTTTGATAAATTTGAAAGAGTTGATGCTCCTTTAAATTTAAATGTCATGAGAGAACACGCTGCTAAAAAAATTGTTGTCGCTCATGATTTAATAACAAAAGATAATAAAGTAGAAAATATTGTCTTTGATTATAATGGTTTTAATGCTGAAAGATTTTATCACCGTGCACAACTTATTTTAAGAGAGGAAGGTTTTATAAATTTCACAGCCTATAAGACTAAAACTCCAGGACATTTACATCTTTATATTCACAAAGGACACACGGCGTTAAACGAAGGTTATTCTTTAGCATCTAAACTTTCAATGATGTTTGCAAGTAAAATGCCAGTAGAATGGAAGGTGTTTCCTAGTATGGATGTACCTAGGGAATTTAATATTTTAATATTGCCTTATGAGGTTTATCAAAAAGAACGAGGAAGTTCTTGGTCTAAGCACATGTAAGAAAGGACAAATTATGGAAAATCAAAAAAATGAATTTGATGATATTATTTTAGAAAAAAGTAATAAAAGTGAAAAAGTAAAAAAAATTCTTTTACGAGTTATTGCTTTAGTTATTTTGTTTTTAGCTATCATGATAGTTATGAAACTTATTAATGGTAGTGGTGATGAAAATACGCAAAATCAAAGTGTATTACCAAGTGAACCTATAGCAACTCAAGACAATAACAATGATACTTCTTTTGAAAGTATGCCAATTACAGATAATACTTCAGCAGAAGATCAATTTGAGGCATTAAGAAAACAATTTCAAGATGAACAAAATACAACTCAAAATACAACAACCTCTAGTTCAAATAACAATGATAGTACAAATTTTGCTATGCCTGATCAAGAAGTTCCAGCAGAACCAACAGCAACTACTTCAGAAAATACTACTCCGCAAGCAAGTGCTCCCAAACAAGAAGTAAAACAAACTGCAAAACCTAAAGAAGAAGCAAAAAAACAAACAGCTGTAAAAAAAGAAAGTGCAAAACAAACCCCTAAAAAAGAACAAAATGCAAATGATTTATTTAAAAATGTTGATGCTAAACCTGTACATCCAAGTGGTTTAGCATCGGGTATTTATGTGCAAATTTTCTCAGTAAGTAATTTGGATCAAAAATCAAAAGAACTTGCTTCTGTAAAACAAAAAGGTTATGATTATAAACTTTATAAAACTACAGTTGGAGGTAAAGAAATTACTAAGGTTTTAATAGGACCATTTGAAAAGGCAGATATTGCAGCAGAACTTGCTAAAATCCGTAAGGATATTGCAAAAGATGCTTTTTCTTTTACTTTAAAATGAAATTTTTAGCAGTTATAGGCGATCCTATTTCTCACTCTAAATCGCCTAGAATGCATAATAATGCTATCAAAGCCTTAGGACTTGATAGCATTTATACACGCTATCATTTAAGAAATGCTAACTGTTTAAGAGAAGATTTTTTTAAATTAGGACTTAGTGGAGCTAATATTACTTTGCCTTTTAAGGAAAAAGCTTTAGATATTGCTGATGTGAAGGATGATTTTGCTAGAAATATTGGCTCTGCAAATACTTTATGCTTAAAAGAAGATAAAATTTACGCTTATAATACTGATGCTTTAGGTTTTTTAGAAGCTATTAAGGATTTTGATAATATAAAAAAAGCTTTGATTTTAGGTGCTGGAGGTACAGCTTTGGCGCTTGCTTATGCATTAAAACAAAAAGGCGTAGAAGTGTATATAGCTAATCGCAGCAAAGAAAGATTTAAAGATTTTTTAGCTTATCCAACTTATCTTTATAAAAACTTGCAAGATTTTGACTTTGATTTGGTTATAAATTCAACTTCTGCTGGATTAAAAGATGAAAATTTACCTTGTGATAGGGAGCTTTTAGGTAGAATTTTACCTAAAGCTAAATTTGCTTTTGAGGTAATTTATGGCAGAGAAACACCTTTTTATAGATTGTGTAAAGAGTATCATTTAAAAATTAAAGATGGACTTGATATGCTTTTATGGCAAGGGGTTTTTGCTTTTGAGCTTTTTTTTGAAATACAAGATAAAAGAGAGATGATAAAAAATGCAATGCAACAAGCATTGATTTTAAAGTAGAATGATAGTTATTTTTTTGTATGAGAAAATTTAATTTTCTCACAAGTTTTATCATTCAAATATTTCTACCCCATCTTGATTTTTACTTTGATTATTTTGATTTGTTGAAGACGGATTTGTAGGAATATTTTGCGTAGGTGTGTTTTCAATTGTATTATTTTGATTAAAATTTGTTTGAGGTAAGCTTTCTTCAAAGGTAGCATTGCCATCAAAACTATTAAAACTACTGTTTGTATTAGGTATAGTTTTGCCTATGTCTGTTGCTTTTGGAAGATTGTTATAAAGTGTATTTAATGTATTTTTATAAAAAGCTAAAATACTTTTATCAATTTCAAAAGCAGGTTGCTCCAAACCTTTATTGAGTTGAGTTGGTACGGTGGAGATAGTAGTTTTAAACATATTAACCCCATCATCATTTTTAATAGGATAGTTAAGCGCAACTAAAGAATCCAGTTTGGTGCTGCTTGAAAGATTGGTTGAATTTTGTGGATTGTGTGCATCTATAAAATCTATTTTACCTTTAAAATTTATACCTAAATTGGATTTTACATAATCTCCACTCATAAAATTGCTTGTTTTTTGTGCATTTTTTTCTTCTGTATAAATACTGATTGAACTTTTAAGAGTGTAGTCTGGATTAGTAGTAACTATTTTATAGCCTTTTAGTTGAGCGATGGTTTTGATCTGCTCTTCTAAATTTTGTTTTAAAAGATCAATTTCTTTTTCTATGCGAATTTTAAGCACTGAATTTTCAAAATAATCAGAATAATTGTTATTTTGTTCTATATTAATAGGCTCAAGAGCAATGCTTACTCCAGAATCAATAGGTTCAACCTTTGTTGGAACTTGGGGTTTAAAATTTGGCATAGAAACATTGACAAAATTACTACTTGTGCCTCCACAAGCTGCTAAAATTAACATACTGCTAGCAAGTAAAATATATTTTTTCATTTTTTACCTTTATTTAATGTGTTTGTGTTAATTATAGCAAGTTAAAGTTTTTTTGTTATATTTTTATAAAAGAAAATTAGGAAAGATATATGGAATTTTGGCAGCATATTTATTCAAATTTTAATGTTATAGCTTTTAGCATCTTTGGTTTAAAGGTGCATTGGTATGGCATTATGTATGTTATAGCTTTGCTTTTAGCTTTGCTTTTGGCTAAATTTTTTGTAAGAAAATTTCAACTAGACATTAATGAAAAACATTTGGATAGTTATTTTATATGGGTTGAAATAGGGGTTATTTTAGGTGCAAGACTTGGATATATTTTGATTTATGATGCAAATACTATGTATTATATTACTCATCCTTGGCAAATTTTTAATCCTTATATTAATGGTGAATTTGTAGGTATTCGAGGTATGAGTTATCATGGAGCAATTATAGGATTTTTGATAGCTACTTTATTGTTTTGTAAAAAATATAAAACAAATCCTTGGATTTTTCTTGATTTGGTTGCTTTAAGTGTTCCATTGGCTTATGTTTTTGGTCGTATAGGAAATTTTTTAAATCAAGAGCTTTTTGGTCGCATTACAAATGTGCCTTGGGGAATTTATGTTGATGGAGTATTGCGCCATCCATCGCAACTTTATGAAGCATTTTTAGAAGGTATTGTTGTTTTTATTATAGTTTATTTAGCAAGATTTAAGCAAAGTTTTCAAGGGGAATTGATTCTTGTGTATGCTGGTGCTTATTCATTGGCAAGATTTATATGTGAATTTTATCGCGAGCCTGATTTTGGTATAGGTTTTGTTTTATGGGGTATGAGTATGGGGCAAATTTTAAGTTTTATAATGTTTATAACAACTTTGTTAGTTTATATTTGTATAAAGTTTAAAAAAGTAAATATTTAATCTATCTTAAAGACTTTTGTAATATAATGAAATGGATTTTTTTAATTTCTTTTTACAAAGGAGTAAAGATGCGTGAGCTTATCGAAGGTTATTTGGGTAAGAGCATTGAGGGCAAAAAAAGTAAAATGCCTGCGAAATTAGACTTTATCCAAAGTGCCTCAGGGCTTTTTTTAGGTCTTTTTATGTGGGTGCATATGCTTTTTGTTTCTACAATTTTAGTCAGTGAGGATTTTTTTAATTCTGTGGTACATTTTTTAGAATTAAAATTTGTTTACGATAATCCTGTTATGAGTTATCTTACTTCATTTTTAGCCGCCTGTGTTTTAGTGGTTTTTTTCGTTCATGCTTTACTTGCAATGAGAAAATTTCCTATTAATTACCGTCAGTATCAAATACTAAGAACACACAGTAAAAAAATGAATCACAGCGATACTTCGTTATGGTGGGTTCAAGCTTTTACAGGTTTTATTATGTTTTTCTTAGGTTCTGCTCATCTTATTTTTATTGTAACCAATGCAGATAAAATCAGCGGCGATATGTCAGGAGATAGGGTTGTAAGTCATTTTATGTGGCTTTTTTATGCTGTTCTTTTAGTCTGTGTTGAACTTCATGGAAGTATAGGGCTTTATAGACTTTGTGTTAAATGGGGTTGGTTTGAAGGAAAAAATGTAAAAGAAAGTCGTAAAAAGCTTAAAACTGCTAAATGGATAATCAGTATTTTCTTCCTAGTTTTAGGTGTGTTAAGTCTTGCAGCATTTATAAAAATAGGTTATGAAAACTACCAAAATCAAACCCAAACTACTGCGATGATAAAAAACTACAATGGAGCAAATTATGAATATACAATATAGTGATGCTTTAGTAATAGGCGGAGGATTAGCAGGTCTTAGAGCGGCTATTGAAGTAGCAAAGAGTGGCCAAAGTGTAACACTTTTAAGTATTTGTCCAGTGAAGCGTTCTCACTCTGCAGCGGTGCAAGGAGGTATGCAGGCAAGCTTAGCAAATGGGGCAAAAGGTGAGGGTGATAATGAAGATCTTCACTTCGCAGATACAGTAAAAGGAAGTGATTGGGGCTGTGATCAAGAAGTAGCAAGAATGTTTGCTCAAACTGCACCAAAAGCAGTGCGTGAACTTGCGGCTTGGGGTGTGCCTTGGACTAGAGTTACTAAAGGTCCAAGAACTGTTGTAATCAATGCACAAAAAACTGTGATTGAAGAAAAAGAAGAAGCGCACGGGCTTATTAATGCTAGAGATTTTGGTGGAACTAAAAAATGGAGAACTTGCTATATCGCAGATGCAACAGGGCATTGTATGCTTTATGGTGTAGCAAATGAAGCTATTAAACATCAAGTAAAAATTATTGATAGAATGGAAGCAGTAAGAATTATCCATGATGGTAAAAAATGCTTAGGTGTGATCGCTAGAGATTTAACTAATGGACAACTTATTGCTTATATTGCAAAAGGAACCATGATAGCAACAGGGGGCTATGGTAGAATTTATAAGCAAACTACAAATGCGGTAATTTGCGAAGGAACGGGCGCAGCCATCGCTCTTGAAACAGGGCTTTGCAGACTTTCAAATATGGAAGCAGTGCAATTTCATCCAACTCCTATTGTACCAAGCGGTATTTTGCTTACCGAAGGTTGTCGTGGTGATGGCGGAATTTTGCGTGATGTGGATGGATATCGTTTTATGCCTGATTATGAACCAGAGAAAAAAGAACTTGCAAGCCGTGATGTGGTAAGTCGTAGAATGATGGAGCATATTCGCAAAGGTAAAGGTGTAAAAAGTCCTTATGGGGATCATTTATGGCTTGATATTTCTATATTGGGTCGTGCTCATGTGGAAAAAAATCTCCGCGATGTACAAGATATTTGCAAAACTTTCAATGGTATTGATCCAGCAGATGAAGGTCCAAAAGGTTGGGCGCCAGTTCTTCCAATGCAGCATTATTCTATGGGTGGAATTAGAACTAAACCAACAGGTGAAAGTCAATGGTTAAACGGACTTTTTGCTTGTGGAGAAGCAGCTTGCTGGGATATGCACGGATTTAATCGTTTAGGTGGAAATTCATGTGCTGAAACTGTTGTAGCAGGTATGATAGTGGGAGATTATTTTGCAGATTATTGTAAAAATAATGGTGAAGTAATTGACACAAATGTAGTAAAAGACTTCTTAACTAAAGAGTATCAATATTTAAAATCTTTAGTAGATAAAGAAGGTAAATATAATGTTTTTGAAATCAAAAACAGAATGAAAGAAATCATGTGGGATAAGGTGGCCATCTTTAGAACAGGTGAAGGTTTGAAAGAAGCAGTAGATGAACTTGAAAAACTTTATAAAGATTCTCAAGACGTTAAAGTACATTGTAAAGAACTTGATTGTGCAAATCCAGAGCTTGAAGAAGCGTATAGAGTGCCAAGAATGTTAAAAATAGCACTTTGTGTAGCTTATGGAGCGCTTTTAAGAACAGAAAGTCGTGGGGCGCATTATAGAGAAGATTATCCAAAAAGAGATGATTTAAATTGGATGAAAAGAACCAATACTTTTTGGGTAGAAGGCGAAACCTTACCACGCATAGAATACGAAGAGCTTGATATTATGAAAATGGAAATTCCACCAGCATTCCGTGGATATGGAGCTAAAGGAAATATTATAGAAAATCCTTTAAGTGAAAAACGCCAAGCTGAAGTGGATGCTATCCGTGAAAAAATGGAAGCTGAAGGCAAAGGTCGTTATGAAATTCAAAACGCTTTAATGCCTTATGAATTGCAAGCTAAATATAAAGCACCAAACCAAAGAATAGGAGTTGATTATGAGTAGAAAATTGACAATAAAGGCATTTAAATATAATCCTTTAAGCAAAATTTCTAAACCACATTTTGTGACTTATGAGCTTGAAGAAACTCCTTTTATGACAGTTTTTGTATGTTTGACTTTGATCCGTGAAAAAATGGATGCGGATCTGAGTTTTGACTTTGTTTGTCGCGCAGGGATTTGCGGATCTTGTGCAATGATGATTAATGGAGTGCCAAAACTTGCTTGCAAAACTTTAACTAAAGATTATCCTGATGGAGTGATAGAGCTTATGCCTATGCCTGCATTTAGACATATTAAAGATTTAAGCGTGAATACAGGCGAGTGGTTTGAAGACATGTGTAAGCGTGTTGAAAGCTGGGTGCATAATGAAAAAGAAACTGATATTTCTAAACTTGAAGAACGCATTGAGCCAGAGGTTGCGGATGAAACTTTTGAACTTGATCGTTGTATAGAGTGTGGAATTTGTGTAGCTTCTTGTGCAACTAAACTTATGCGTCCAAATTTCATAGCTGCTACAGGACTTTTAAGAACAGCTAGATATTTACAAGATCCGCATGACCATAGAAGTGTGGAAGATTTTTATGAATTAGTGGGCGATGATGATGGTGTTTTTGGTTGTATGTCATTGCTTGCTTGTGAAGATAATTGCCCTAAAGAATTACCTTTGCAAAGTAAAATTGCTTATATGAGAAGACAACTTGTGGCTCAAAGAAATAAATAAATCTTTCCCCTTTTTAAGGGGAAGATTATGAAAGAATTATTCCAAAAAATTTGGCAAAATGAACTCCAATTTTTAAATTTTGATGCTAAATTTCAAAATAAAAGCAAACTTGATACGGCCGAGTGTGCGATTATTTTAAGTGTCAATAAAGACAATTATGAAAGATATTTTCTCTTAAAAGAATTTCAAGAGCTTTGCAAAAAAATTGATTTAAGAGTGGATATTTTTAGTATACAAAATGCTCAAATTTGTATTTTAAATCTTTTTAAATCAGGTTTTATTTCAAAGCAAGATTTGCTTAAGGCTCTAAAAATTTTAGAAAAAATTTCAAAAAATACTGAAATATTTGATTTTATTTCACAAGAAAAAGTTCAAAGTATAGATCAAAAAGCTTTATTTCAAAATGATTTTAAAGAATTAAACGCCATTAATTTGGAGCTTCAAAAGCTAAGTTTTGATGAAAATTTAAAATCAAGACTTCAAAAAACTTTGGAAAAATTTCAAAATTTAGAGTTTAATATAGCCATCACTGGCGTGATGAATGCAGGAAAATCAAGTCTTTTAAATGCTCTTTTAAAAGAAGATTTTTTAGGGGTTTCAAACATACCTGAAACAGCTAATTTAACAGTATTAAGCTATGGTAAGAGTGAAGAAGCAAGGATATATTTTTGGGATAAAAAAGAATGGCAAAATATACTTGAAAGTTCGCACTTTAATGCAGATTTAAAAGAATTTATTGACAAGCTGGATAAGAGTGTAAATATAGAGGATTTTATCAAAGATAAACCTTTAATACAAAATATCGCACTTTGTGAGCTTAAAAATTTCAGTTCAGCTAAAAATAAAATTTCAGCTTTAATTAAAAAAATAGAAATTAAAAGTCATTTAGATTTTTTAAAAAATAATATTTCTATAGTTGATACTCCAGGGCTTGATGATGTTGTAGTTCAAAGAGAAATTGTTACAAATGAGTATCTTAGAGAAAGTGATTTTTTAATTCATTTAATGAATGCTTCTCAAAGCTTGACTCAAAAGGATGCGGACTTTTTGGTGCATTGTCTTTTAAACTCAAGGCTGAGTAAGTTTTTAATTGTTTTAACTAAAGCGGATTTGTTAAGCAAAAAGGATTTAGAAGAAGTCATTGTTTATACCAAAGAAAGCTTAAAATCAAGACTTGTGGATTTAGATGAAAATTTGGTGGAAAAGATTGATTTTTTATGTGTGAGTGCTAAAATGGCAAGTGATTTTTATAAGGGTTTAGCGCCTAAGGAAAGTTTGCAAAAAAGTGGTATGCAAGAATTTGAAAACTATCTTTTTAATGAGCTTTATGCAGGAGAAAAAAGTAAGATTGCCTTAAGAGCTTACAAAAAAGAATTACATTTAGAGCTTAAAAATATTCTAAGCGAATATGAAATGCAAAATCGTCTTATTAAGGAGAATAAACAAGGTGTAAGTGAAGAAAATCAAAAGCTTTTACTTGAACTTCAAAAGCAAAATACCTTGTTAAAAGAAGCACAAGATGAAATTTCAAATTCCATTGCAAAACTTAAAAATATAGATAGTGGCATAGATAATCTTGTTTTACTTTTGGCTAAAAAATTAAAAGAACGCTTGATAGATGAGTTTAAATATCTGAAAAATAATGCACAAAAGCTTAATCTTTCTCGTATTTTAAATATAGTTGATATTACTACAAAAGATGGAATTAATGATATTTTAAGAGAAATTAAATTTGAAAATATTAAAAAAATCGAGGAGCTTAAAACAAATTTATCTTTAAAATATGATTTTTTAAAAGATGATTTTGATAATGGTTTTGAAGGTTTTAAAGATGGAATTTCAAAAAATATAGATAGTATTTTTCAAAGCGAAAAATTTGCACTTTTAAGATTGAAAATTGAAAAATTAAGCAATCTAAAATCAGATTTATATGAGCTTGAAACGAATTTAGATACGGTTATTTTTGATACTTTTAAAGAATTTAAAATGAGCGAAATTTTAAACTCTTTAAATATCAATGAAGCATTTTTTGAGTTTTTAAATGATAAATTAAAACATTATGAAAAAAATCAAAAATCAAAATTAGAAAGTCTTGAAAAAGTTTTACAGAGTCTGAAAAATCAAGATATTAATATTTTAAATTCTTTTGAAGAAAATTTAGAAAAAATTGAAAAATTAAAACAACTTGAAATGGGGCTTTTAAATGCAGATTAATCTTTTAAATGATTTTATAAAAGCCTATGAAAATACTTATAGTGTGAGTTTTGATGATAGCTTTAAAGGGCGTATTCAAGAGCTTTGCAAGGAACTTAACGAGCCTTTTATGCACGCAAGTTATGCTTTAGAAAATGAATTAAAAGAGCTTGTGTTTTCTTTGGATAAGAATGTTAATATCGCTATTATAGGGCAGTTTTCAAGTGGTAAATCAAGTTTGCTAAATTTGATCTTAGGGTGTGATTGTTTGCCTACGGGTGTTGTTCCTGTTACTTTTAAACCTACTTTTTTACGCTATGCAAAAGAATATTTTTTAAGAGTAGAATTTGAAGATGGAAGTGATATTATCACAAATATAGAAAAATTAGCCTTTTATACGGATCAAAGAAATGAAGTAAAACAAGCAAAAAGTTTGCATATTTTTGCACCCATTCCTTTACTTGAAAAAATCACTCTTGTAGATACTCCAGGTTTAAATGCAAATGAAAATGATACTTTAACAACTCTTGATGAGCTTAAAAATATTCATGGGGCGATTTGGTTAAGTTTGATTGATAATGCGGGTAAAAAAAGTGAAGAAGATGCCATAAAAGCAAATTTAGAACTTTTAGGAGAAAATAGCATTTGTGTATTAAATCAAAAAGATAAATTAAACACAGAAGAGCTAGATAATGTTTTAAATTATGCAAAAAGTGTGTTTTTAAAATATTTTAATGAGCTTATTGCTATTTCTTGCAAAGAAGCCAAAGATGAGCAAAGCTATGAAAAATCTAATTTTCAATCTTTGCTTGATTTTTTAACTCAGCTAGATACAACAGCTTTAAAAGAAAAATTTGTTAAAAGAAAAATTTTAAATTTATGCGAAATTTTAGAAGATGAAAACCAACTTTTTGTAGGTATTTTTGATCGTTTATTAAATCAATTTCAAAGTTATGAAAAGCATTTACTTTTAGCGTATGAAAATTTTTTAAAAGAGATTGAAATTTTAAACCATCAGATTTTAGAACAGCTTAAAAGCATTAGCGAAAGAATTTCTAGTGAAATTTTTGCAAGTGTTAAGGAAAAAGATGCTTATTTTTACAAAGAAAGCAAAGGATTTTTAAAGAAAGATTTATACACAAGATATGATTATAAAGCGCCTTATATTTCAAGCGACGATGCTTTTTTGGCGATGTTTTATAATAGTGATGTGATGAGTAAAGAGTTTAAAAAAATCAAAAATGAACTTTATAAATCTTTTGAAGAAATCAAGATGAAATTAAAAGATTTTATAAACATACTTGAAAGAGAAATTTTGCTTTTTAAAGCAGAATTTTCAAACATACAAAAAGATCACATTTTCCAAAGTGATAAAAATTTTAGTGAATTAAGAGCTTTTTGTAATGCAAGCGATGAGTACTTTTTGAAAGATTTTAAAGAGCTTTTATTTAAAAGTATTTTAGAGCTTGATTTATTTTTTGAAAAATTAAATCTTAAGGCTTTTACAAATTATGAAAATGCTACAAAACTAAGCCTTGCATTTTTTAGTCGTAAAATCAATGAAAGCCGTGTTCTTTATGAGCTTGATAGTTCTGAATTTGTACTTTTTTATCCTAAAAAAAGCGAAATTTATGAAAGAGTTTTAAATGAATTAAATGTTTATGAGTTTGAAGCTTTGCTTATTAATAAGCCTATTCTGATAAAAATTGCAAAAAATTTCTTAGAACAAAGTCAAAATTTAATCCAAGAAAAAAATAAATTTTTAGATCTTAAAAAAGCAGAACTTCAAAAAAGAAGAGCACAGATTTTAAATGTTAGAGAAAATATAAAGGAAGATTGATGAGAATATTTTTAGCTTTATTTTTATTTTTTAATTCATTATTTGCATTAAGTGAGCTAGAAGAGGGTTTAAAACTTTACGAGGCAAATAAATTTGATAAAGCTTATGAAATTTTTAAGAATCTTTGCGAAAAAGATATTTCTAAAGCTTGTTTTTCTTTAGCTTTTATGCATGAGAGTGCTAAGGGTGTGAGTAAGGATTTAAATCAAGCTTATAAATTTTATGATAAAGCTTGTAAATTGGGTTTAGCAAATGCGTGTTCTAATATGGCTTTGCTTTTGCAAAATCAAGGTTATAAAAATGAAGCTCTTTTGGCTTTTAATAAAGCTTGTGCTTTAGGAGAATCGTTAAGTTGTAATAATATAGCTTTATTTTATGAAAAAGAAAAAGATGGACAAATGGCTTCAAGTTTTTATAAAAGATCTTGTGATTTAAAAAATGCAAGAGCTTGTTATCAGTTAGGATCTTTATATGATAAAGGAGAGCTTGTTAAGGCAAGTGTAAAATCTGCCCTTGCTTTTTATTCTAAATCTTGCACTTTAGGTTTTAGTGAGGCTTGTTATTTGTTAGGACGCTATAATCAACTAGAAAAACAAGATCTAACAAAGGCAAAAAGATATTTTGGTATGGCTTGTGATCAAAAACATCAAGAAGCTTGTGCAGCTTATAAAGAACTTAATTCTAAAGATATAGAGCTTTATTAAAAGTTCTATTTTCATTACTTTCAAAGATATACTTAAATAAAATTAAGAATAACACAAAATTTATCGCTTTTTAAAGTTAAATTTATATTAATAGGACTAATATAGTCTTGTTTAAATTATTATCAAGGAGAAGTAATGCAAGACAATATTATTGATCGCAGAAGCTTTTTTAAACTAGGGCTTCTAGGTGGTTCTGTAGTAGCAGCTAGCACTATAGGTGGCGGTGCTGTTTTAAAGGCAGCAGAACTTACGCATTCGCCTCAAGCTTCACAAGGAAAATCAAATAAAATTAGAGGTAGAATGTTTTTTCAAACTCAAACTGAATTTGATACCTTAAGTGCAGCCTGTGAAAGAATTTATCCTAAAGATGAGCAAGGAGAAGGAGCTATAGGTTTAGGCGTGCCTTATTTTATCGATAATCAGCTAGCTAGTGCTTATGGTTATAATGATAGAGAATATATGCAAGGGCCTTTCATGGAGGGCAAAGCCGAACAAGGTTATCAAACCCCTATGCAACGCAAAGATATTTTTTTAGAAGGCGTGCATGCTCTTGAAGAAAATGCTCAAAAGCGTTATAAAAAATCTTTTTCTTTGCTTAAAGGTGGAGATCAGGATAAAATTTTAAGCGATTTTGAAAAAGGAAAAATTCAAACTACAGGTTTTAAATCTTCTTATTTTTTCACACTTTTAAGAGATATGACAGTAGCTGGAGTTTTAGCTGATCCAATTTATGGCGGAAATGATAATAAAAATGGTTGGAGAATGATGCAATATCCAGGCGCACAAATGAGCTATGTGGATAAAATTGCAAGTGATGAATTTTTTAACATTGAACCTATGGGTTTAGCAGATATGGAGAGTTAAAATGGCTGAAGTATTAAAAAAAGTAGATGTGCTAACAGTTGGAGCAGGATGGACTGGAGGTATAGTGGCTGCAGAGCTTACTAAAGCAGGTTTGAATGTACTTAGTTTAGAACGCGGACATATGCAAAGTACTGAAAATTTTAATTTTATCCATGATGAGTGGAGATACGGGATTAATTATGGTTTGATGCAAGATTGCTCAAAAGACACTGTGACTTTTCGCCATGATCCTAGTGGTTTAGCCTTACCTTATCGTAAAATGGGTTCGTTTTTATTGGGTAATAATGTTGGCGGTGCAGGGGTGCATTGGAATGGTTGGACTTTTAGGTTTATGCCTTATGACTTTGAAATTCAAACCCTAAGCAAACAAAGATATGGTAATAAATTAGGTAATGATTATACCTTGCAAGATTGGGGCGTGACTTATAAGGATATGGAGCCTTATTATGATAGATTTGAAAAAACCTGTGGGGTATCAGGTGAACCAAATCCTTTAGCGGAAAAAATGGGAGCTTTTAGATCCAGTCCTTATCCACAAGAACCTCTTGAAAATACTAAAATGCTTAAACGATTTGAAAGTGCAGCAAAAAGTTCAAATTTACACACTTATCGTTTGCCAGCTTCAAATTCTAAAGGTGGCTATACAAACCCTGATGGTCAAGATTTAGCTCCTTGTCAATACTGTGCGTATTGTGAGCGTTTTGGTTGTGAGTATGGCGCAAAAGCAAGTCCTTTAAATACAGTAATTCCAAAGGCTATGAGCACAGGTAAATACACCATACGTACTTATAGCAATGTAACGCAAATTCTTAAAAAAGACGGAAAAGTAACAGGGGTGAAATTTGTCGATACTAGAACGATGAAAGAGTATATCCAGCCTGCTGATATAGTTGTGCTTACAAGTTATATGTTTAACAATGCTAAGCTTTTAATGGTAAGCAACATAGGTGAGCAATACGATCCAAAAACAGGTAAAGGAACTTTAGGTAGAAATTATTGTTACCAAATGAATATGGGTACAACAGCTTTCTTTGATGAGCAATTTAACACCTTCATGGGTTCAGGTGCTTTAGGAACTACGAGTGATGATTTTAACGGAGATAATTTTGATCATTCTAAGGAAAAATTCCTTCATGGAGCTATGATTTATAGCGTTCAGCTTGGAACTCGCCCTATACAATCAGCCCCACTTCCAGCAGGAGCTCCAACTTGGGGTGCTGAATTTAAAAAAGCATTAAACTATAATTTCACAAGAGCTATTACCGTAGCAGGACAAGGTGCTTCTTTGCCTCATAAGAATAATTATTTAAGTCTTGATCCAACTTATAAAGATGCTTTTGGTATGCCACTTTTACGCTTAACTTATAATTTCACCGATCAAGATAGAGCTTTGCATAAATTTATCACAGATAAAACAGCTGAGGTAGCAAAAAGAATGCAAGGAGTAAAATCAATTAAAAAAGGCGCTTATCTTAAGGATTATAGCGTTGTACCTTATCAATCTACTCATAACACAGGTGGAACAACAATGGGTGCAGATAGAGAAACTAGTGTGGTTAATACTTATTTACAACACTGGGATGCGGATAATCTTTTTGTTGTAGGAGCAGGAAATTTCCAACACAATAGTGGATATAATCCAACTGATACTGTGGGAGCTTTGGCTTATCGCTGTGCTGAAGGTATTTTAAAATATCATAAAAGTGGAAAAAGCTTAGCTTGATAATAACTTGAGAGTTTTTGAAAACTCTCAAGATTATAAATTTTTAATTTTCTTCCGATATAGTATATAATATCAAGGAAGGCGAAAATGATTAATGGTGTAAATTTAAATTATAATTATAACACTTCAAATTTTAAGCAAGATAAAAATATTGACTTTAAAATAAACAAGCACGGAGTAGCCGTTATAACAGGAGAAGGTGCTTTGCCTTATCGTGGAAAAAAATTTGAGTATAATCCTAAAATATTCGGACTTGATGAAAGTATTAGCAAAAAAGATATGCAAGAATTTAACAACTTTATGAAGTCAAATGCTTTAAAAGATCCAAATAAAATAGAAAAGTCTTCACTTAAAAATCTTGGTGAAGATGATAGTTGGGATATAAGAGATGAAGATATTAAATTGATGAACTTTTCTTCTTACTCTCAAATGTTTAATCTTGGATCTGATATTACTAGAAAAGCATCTAATTTTAGGAATGAATTTAATAAACTTTTACAAGAAGATTTAAGTTTAGATGAGTTTAAAAACAAATATATGGATTTTAAACAAAGGCATGATGAGTTTGTAAAAGAATTTGAAATAGCTATGGGCGATAAAATGTTACTTGTTAATAATAATGATAACACGAACAATAAAAAAGCTGTGCTTAAAAATGATGATGATGCTTATTATGAATCCATAATAAAAAAATTTGGAGATCTTGAAAAATTTAAAGAAGAAAATGGCTATAATGGATCTCCTGATGTAAAAGAAGTAGAAAACTCTTTATATAAAAGATATATGGAAGATAAACTAAGCAAGGATGAAATAAAAATACTTAATAAATTTGGCACAGACTATCTTACAGAAGGCGTAGATTGGTCCGCACTTCATAAACGAAAAGTTGATCTTTTAAAAACTCTTACAAGTATGAATGAATTTGAGAAAATATGGGGTGCTGAAAGGGCACAAAGAGAAAAACAATTTTTTAATGAACTTGGTAAGCCACTTACTCAAGAAGATATAGATAGGTTCTTAGCTAATAAAAACAATCAAAAAGAAGACAAAGAAACTTTCAAACCTATACAAGCAGAAAGTAAAAACAAAGAAACTTACAAAGATGAAGTAAAAACAAATTTTTGGCAACAATTTTTAAAAGTTCAACAAGAAAATGGAATGGATGTTTTAGAAATCTTAGAAATACTGAATAAGCAAGGCATAGATATAAAAGCTTGAAAATGCAAAAATTTAAATTATAAAAAGGATAAAAAATGTTAAATATTTTACATGCAAATTCAAATCATCGTTTCCATAAATGTATGCCTAAGGAAGTTCATCAAATATATGATACTTTAAAGCTTATGGAACAAGAAGAAGATAAACAAAAAGTAGAAGCCGAAGCTAAAAAAGAAGAACAAAGTAATTCTACAAATACAGATAAAGCAGATAATAAAAAAGATAAATTTTTAGACATGTCCGTTTAGTTTTAAAACAAAGCTTTATTTATAAGGAAGATTGGAGTAAATTTTTTATTTAAATTAAGAATTTTAAGATGCGATGTTGAATTTAATGTCGTTATTTTGTGAGTTTTGTTGATAAGTTCTAGCAACAAAATTTTTAAAGTCTTTATCAAAATTTGAATTTTTATCGTTGTTTTTTGAATCTTTATCTGTTTTTTCTAAGCTATTTTCTGAATTTTTGTCATCTTTTTCTTTATTTTCTTCTTCTTTTTCTTTGGCTTCTTCGGCTTTAAGCTTCATTGCTTCAGCTCTTGCTTCAAATTCCATTTTTGTAGCATTTGCTGCAACTTTATAGTCTTGTGGGCTAGGATCAGCAGGAGCCATAGCTGCTGCTGCGATTTGTCTTGCATTGGCTATAGTTTCTTCTGGTGTGTTTCCTTTTTGCATGCTGATAGGAACTTCGCCCGCTGTAGCATACATTTGATTATCAGGGCCTCTTGTGTAAGTAAAACTTGCAGCACCTGCTAAGCCGCCACCCGCTGCTTGATGTGCAGCTTCATGAGCCTTTACATTTCTATCGATACTTTGGAGTTCGCGAACTTGAGCTACTTCTTTTTGGCTTAGCTCTACGCCATTAACCATTTGGGTTTGTTCGCCATTTTTTTCTTTATCATCTTTATTTTCACTAAGATTTTTTTCATCTTTTTGAGTGGAATCAGATTGATTTGTTTTATCAAAAGAAGGTTTGCTAGAGTAGTAATCATAAGAGTTATAACTTGAACTAATTTGCATTTATCCTCCTTTTTGTTTTTTAAATTTTAGGAATTTTAACGCATTTTGACTTAAAAATTTGATAAATTTTGTAAAATAATCATAAATACAATTTCAAAGGAATGTAATGATTTATGAAAATGATTCGATTTATATAGAGAAAGAGGAGGCTCAAGTGCCTTGGCTTAAAATTTTTACTAAAGAAATTTATAAAGAATTTAGCGATTGTCCTTTAGAGTTGCAAAAAGAACTTTTTGAAAAAATTTTACTTTGTGAAAAGGCTATGATAGAATTTTACAAACCTGAAAAAATCAATATCGCCTCTTTTGCAAATTATGTGCCAAGGGTGCATTTTCATGTTATGGCAAGATTTAAAGAAGATGCGTTTTTTCCAGAGTGTATGTGGGGAAAACAGCAAAGAGAAGCAATAAAGCTTGATTTGCCTAAATTTGAAGAATTTGTAAAATTTTTAAATAGTAAAATTTTTTAATTTTTATTAATGATTTGTTATGTTTTATCTAATAAAATTTTTATATTGAAAATTACTATAAAAAAGGAAAAAAATGAAAAAAGTTTTATTAAGTTCATTGGTTGCGGTCTCTTTGTTAAGCATAGGTTTGTTTGCTAAAGAATATACTTTAGATAAAGCACATACAGATGTAGGTTTTAAAATCAAACATTTACAAATTAGCAATGTAAAAGGAAATTTCAAAGATTATTCTGCGGTGATTGATTTTGATCCTGCGAGTGCTGAGTTTAAAAAGCTTGATGCAACTATAAAAATCGCATCTGTAAATACAGAAAATCAAACAAGAGATAATCACTTACAACAAGATGATTTTTTCAAAGCAAAAAAATATCCTGATATGACTTTTACAATGAAAAAATATGAAAAAATCGATAATGAAAAAGGCAAAATGACAGGAACTTTAACTATAGCTGGAGTTTCTAAAGATATCGTTTTAGATACTGAAATCGGCGGTGTAGCTAAAGGCAAAGATGGAAAAGAAAAAATAGGTTTTTCTTTAAATGGAAAAATCAAACGCTCTGATTTTAAATTCGCGACAAGTACTTCAACTATTACTTTAAGTGATGATATTAATTTAAATATCGAAGTTGAAGCAAACGAAAAATAATTTTTTAGTCTAAGAGTCTTGCTCTTAGACTTTGTAAATTTTTATCCAAATTTTCTTCGCTTTCTTGCCAAATCAATTTAAAATCTGGTTTAAAATTTTCATTTTCTAAATTAAATTCCGTGTTTTTCAAGGTGGATTCTAAAAAAGCAAGATGATTTAAAGCTTGATTTTTATCATTAAAAATTAAAACAAAATCATTGTCTACGATGAAAATTTTTGCTCTAAAGCGTTTTAAAATTTTTGCAATTTGTTTTAAGATGAGTTTGGCATAGCTTTCTTTAGTGTCTTTTAGTTCATTAAAATGAAGCAAGGCAATGATATAGTTGTTTTTTCCCTTTGTAAAGCGTGTAAGGCTTTTTTCATTAGGTAGTTTTGTTAAGATGTCAAAAAAAGCCAATCTATAAGCGTGATTTAAAAGATAAAAACAAAAAACTAAACTTGCAAATTCAAAATACCTTATTCCTGCTCCTTCTTGAAATAAAAACTGAAAATATGCAGCAAAAAATGCGATAATAAGATAATATTCTTTAGTTTTAAAGGTTTTGATAAAAATGAGTATTAAGCCGACTAAAAAAAATAAAAATCCTAATTCACTCACAGGCTTAAAAAAATCTAATGCAATAAAATGAAATTCTAAACCAGCGCTATTAAAAGTAGTATTTCTAGGTAAAATGATACTTAAAATGCCTATAAAAATAAGGGTTGTAATTGAAGCAATATTTTTTTTATTTAAAATTAAAACATGATGTTTTCCAAGGCAAAATATGGTAAAAACCATAGGTAAAAACAAGGCGACAAATAAATTAGCTTGAAAAAAACTTGTATAAAAATAAGGTAACTTAGCTCCTAATAATACTAAAGTCAAAAAGAAAATTTTTGAATTTTTGAAGTAAAAGGATAACACAAGTGCTGAAATTTCAAAAATAAAGCTCAATGATATTAAAAAATCTAATAAAAACATTTCAAATCCTTGATTTTAATAAAAGTGATAATTGTATAGAAAAAAGCTTAAAAGCGGGTTTTATTTAAATTTAGCAATTTCATCTTGTATGGTTTGTTCTATATGAAGTAATTCTTCATGAGTTTTTTTGCTATTTTCTAAAAGTTCATCAAATTTAAAGCCAAGCATAACAATACGATATAAATTGGGTTTATATTTTCTCCAATTATATAAAGTGCTAACATCAATGTCTAGTTCATATGCCATATCACGCTTGCTCTTTTTTGTCATTTTTTACCTTAAAAATTTAGCCTTTAAAAGATTTTACATTAAAATTTCTTTATTAAAAACACTTGAAATATTCAATTTTTTATATAAAATATATTTAATATTTCAATATTAATTAAGTGATAGTGTGGAATAATTCGAGATATTTTTTAATTTTCAAGGAGAAATGTATGGATTTTAATTCAGTTCTTTCTAATATTGGTGATAAGTTACCAAGAGATGGTTTAGCAGCAATTACGCTAAAAGAAAAATTTGAACGCTTAAGCGAAGAAAGAAAAAAGATGTGTTAAATCGACTTCCTATGCTTAAACTAAAAAGCCCTGCTTTGGTGTTTTGGGTAGGAACTTTTTTATTTGGCCCTTTTGGAGTAGGGCGTTTTATGATAGGTGATATGGTTTTAGGTTTTGTGCGTTTAGCATTTGTGATTATTCCAAATAATTTTTTATATTGTTGCAAGTGAATCTTTGCAGAACATAGCATATATATTAGCACTTATGAATTGGATAGTCAATTGGACTATTTGGTGGATTGTAGATATGTTTTTAGTAGGTAAAAAACTTCGCAAACAAAATTATGAAAAAATTGTAAATATCATACAGTGATGATTATTTTATTTTAAAACTAATGAAAGAATGGAGATGAAAATGAGTGAAAAATATACACCTTTTGAAGTAGAGCCTACTTTATTTTATGAGAAAGATACTTATAAAATTGTTGCAGGAAAAGCATACACAAATAAAGATGAAAAATTTTGCATAGGCTTAAAATCAAATGGTTTTCCAGTAAATTCTTATCTTATATTTCCTCCACAGCTTAACTTAGATTTATTAAAAAGTCTTTTGGGGGAAGATGGTGCTAAAAATGATGAAATCATAGAATTTATTAAAATAATAATGGAGAAATAATGAAAAATATTTTATTAAGCTTGATGTTGGTTTTTTTATTTGCAGGATGTTTTAATAATAAGCCAAAATGCGATGATGAAGATGTTAAGCTTACGCTAAAAAGTATTTTAGATGATGATGAATGGGTTTATGTTGAGTATGGTTTAAATGAACAATCCTTAAGGGCGTTAAGGATAAATTCCAATGGTATGGATATGAGGGATTTAGAGGCTGCATTATCTACTGACACGCTTGGAGTTTTAAGGGCACATTTTAAACCTTTACTTGATTTGAAAGATTATGCTAATGAAGTGGTTTATACTTCTTTTGAAAGTTTTATAACCAAAGATAGCAAGGATAAAAAAACTAGTTTTTGTATGGCTAGTTTAAAATTTACTTATCCACAAATGCCTAATGAAATGCGAGAAAAATATTCAAGAGGCGCTTTAAAAGGAATTTTATTTGATGGAGGGGAATATGAAACTCAAATTTCTTATAGTGCTAGATTTAGCGATGATAAAAAGCAAGTTTTTGTAGAACTTTTGGATTATTAATTTATTTTGACAATGAAATTTTATTTTCATTGTCTATATAAAAATTTATACTCAATTAATTTCAAGTCTTTTTTTGATACAATTTCTTAAAAATTTTTATAAGTAAAAAATTTAAGGAAAATCATGGTTGAAGTAAAAAATCTTACTATGCGTTTTGCAAATCAGCTTTTATTTGAAAATGTGAATTTAAAGCTTGTTAGAGGACAAAGATATGGACTTATCGGTGCTAATGGTGCGGGAAAATCGACTTTCTTAAAAATTCTTTCAGGAGAAATTGAGTCAAGTAGTGGTGAAATAGTATTTGATGAAGGCTTGAAAATCGCAGTTTTAGGACAGGATCAATTTGCTTTTGAAAACTACACCATCAAAGATGCAGTGATGTGTGCAAATAAGCGTTTATATGAGGCCTTAAAAGAAAAAGAAAAGCTTTATATGAGCGAGGAATTTACCGATGAGATCAATGAACGCTTAGGTGAGCTTGAGATAATAACGGCCGAAGAAGATCCAAATTATGATTGTGAAACACGTTGTGAAAAAATTTTAAGTTCTTTAAAGATTAAAGATTTTGATGCTTTGATGAGCACCTTACAAAGTGCGGATAAATTTAAAGTCTTACTGGCTCAAGTTTTATTTTTGGGTGCGGATGTGCTTTTTTTAGATGAGCCTACAAATAACCTTGATTTAGAGGCAATTTCTTGGCTTGAAAATGAACTTTTAAGACATGAAGGGACTTTAGTTGTCATCTCTCATGATAGGCATTTTTTAAATAAAATTTGCACAAGAATTTTGGATGTGGATTTTAAACAAATTCGTGATTTTGCGGGAAATTATGATGATTGGTATATGGCTTCAACGCTTTTGGCAAAACAAGCTGAGCTTAAACGCGATAAAACCTTAAAAGAAAGAGAAGAATTAGAAAATTTCATTCGCCGTTTTAGCGCAAATGCTTCTAAGGCAAAACAAGCCACAAGCCGTGCTAAGGCACTTGAAAAACTAGAGCTTGAAGAGATTAAAATTTCAAGCCGTAGAGATCCTAGCATAGTTTTTAGAACCAATCGTGAAATAGGTAATGAAGTTTTAGAATTTAAAGGTATAGGCAAGGCTTATGATAAACAATTGTTTTCAAATTTGGAGCTAAAAATAGAAAAAAATGATAAAATCGCTTTGATCGGGGCAAATGGTGTGGGCAAAAGTACTTTGGCAAAAATCATCGCCCATGCTATAAGTCCAGATAGTGGATCCATACATCTTGGGGCAACTATAGAGCTTGGATATTTTCCTCAAGATACAAGTAATTTAATTTGTGAAAATTTGAAACTTTATGAATGGCTTATGAGTGAAAAATTTAAAGATCTAGATGAAATCCGCAAGTGTTTAGGTAGAATGCTTTTTAGTGGCAGCGATCAAGAAAAAATGGCAGCAAGTTTAAGTGGGGGCGAAAAACATCGTTTAATGCTTTCTCGTTTGATGCTAGAGCGTCCAAATTTCTTGCTTTTAGATGAGCCTGATAACCATTTAGATCTTGAAAGTATTATTGCACTAGGCGAGGCTTTGTATAATTTCAAAGGTGTAGTGCTTTGTATCAGCCACGATAGGGAATTAGTTTCTGCTTTTGCTAATAGAATTTGGCATTTAGAAAATGGTAAGCTTACAGATTTTCGTGGAACTTATCAAGAATTTTTAGGAGAAAATGATGGCTAAATTTAGAATTCAATACAGCGCAGGTTTTGGGCATTATACACAAAATCATAAGGGTTTTGGGCCTACGATTTATATAGAAGAAGTAGTAGAGTTTGATAATGGCAAGGATTATTTTGATTATATAGATTTTTATAAAACTTATTCAAAGAGCGATGATACTTATTTTCATATCAGTTTTTTAGAAGATAGACCTCTAAGCGATAAAGAAATCACCATTCGCAATGAATACCGCAAAATGCGTGATGAAAACTGTAAAAAAGCCAAGGAGGAATTTATAGCCAACAATGAGCTTGATGTGGAGCATTTACCTACTCATCATGATTAAAAAACATTGATTTTATATAAAAAAGGAACGCTTTTTGCTTGTATAGTTTTTGCATATTTTGAAAGGAGAAAACTATGCAGGTAAATTATAGAACGATTAGCTCGTATGAATACGATGCTATTAGTGGTCAGTATAAACAGGTGAATAAACAGGTTAAAGATTATTCTTCATCTGGAAATTCTGATTTTATGGATATATTAAATAAGGCGGATGAGAAGTCAAGCGGAGATGCTTTAAATTCTAGTAATAGTTTTCAAAGCAATGCGCAAAACTCAAATTCAAATTTAAGTAATTATGCTCAAATGTCAAATGTTTACGCTTATCGTTTTAGACAAAATGAAGGCGAGTTGTCTATGAGAGCTCAAAGTGCTAGTGTTCACAATGATCTTGCGCAACAAGGTGCAAATGAACAAAGTAAGAATAATACTTTGTTAAATGATTTATTGAACGCAATTTAATCAAAAGCTCCATTTTGGAGCTTTTGTATTTACTTGCAAGAATTTATAATTTCTCTATTTCAAAAGGTGCAAAATTTTTACAAAAAATTTTAAATTCTTGCTCCTCTTTTTCATTTAATTTGATATGTAATATAGCTTTGCAATCCTTAAAATCTTTTGTGAAATTAAAAGAATAAGTTTTTAAAAAATGTTCAAAACGATTTAAATTTTTTAAATCAATAGCAATGGTTATATTTTTTTTCAATTCGAATGAAAGTAAAGAAGAATTATTAATCACGGCATTTGCTGCATCGCTATAAGCTCTTACAAGTCCCCCTGTACCAAGTTTTATACCGCCAAAATATCTTACAGTGATTAAAGCCACATTGATAAGATCATAGCCCCTTAGAACATTTAAAGTTGGCATTCCAGAAGTTCCTTTAGGCTCTCCATCATCGCTTTTATCTTCTACAATTTGATTAAAATCATTTAAAACACGATAAGCATAGACAAAATGAACAGCTTTTGGATGCTCTTTTTTTAGCGTTTCTATTAAAAATTTAAAATCTTTAAAAGGGCAAAGAAAAGATAAGAAAGTAGATTTTTTAATATTGATTTGTGTTTGAAAAATTTGATCAATAGTTTGCATTTTTGCCTTTTTTTGTTTAAAATTATACTTATAAAAACTAAAATCAATTTGATGTTAATTTTTAAGATATTTGATATTTATATGATTTACATTGATATTTTAAGTTTAATTTTGTAAAATTTTCATTATGGAAAAAATCAAAAATTATAAACTTATCATCATCTTACTTAGTCTTGATTTGTTGGCTTTGCTTTATGGAATTTCAACACTGAGTATTAGTGCTGATGAAGCTGATATTTATTTTGATGAGCAGGGTAAATCGCTTATTTTTTCCCATAGTTTGCTTTATTATATATCTCATTTTGGAACTTTTATTTTTGGGCAAAATGATTTTGGTTTAAGGCTTCCTTTTTTATTTTTTCATTTTTCAAGTTGTTTACTTTTGTATTTACTAGCTTTAAAATATACTAAAACTAAAATCGATGCTTTTTTTTCTTTATTGTTATTTGTTTTATTGCCGGGTACTGTTGCAAGTGCTTTACTGGTTAATGCCGCATCTTTGGTGATTTTTTTAACCCTTGCTATATTATGTGCTTACGAATATGAAAAAAAATGGCTTTTTTATATATTATTGATTATAGTATTATTTGTTGATAAATCTTTTAATATTTTATTTTTAACTTTTTTCTTTTTTGGGATTTATAAAAGAAATGCTATTTTATTTACCTTATCTCTTATTTTGTTTGGAGCGAGTATCAGTTTTTATGGTTTTGATACAGGTGGTCGCCCAAGAGGTTATTTTTTAGATACTTTAGGAATTTTTGCTGCATGTTTTTCTCCTTTGGTTTTTGTGTATTTTTTTTACACTATTTATCGTTTGACTTTTCAGAAATATAAAAATTTATTATGGTTTTTAATGAGCGTAACATTTGTATTTTGTTTGTTGCTTTCTTTAAGACAAAAACTTTTTTTAGATGATTTTTTACCTTTTTGTGTTATTTGTACTCCTTTGCTTATAAAAACTTTAATGCAAAGTTATAGAGTGAGATTGCCAGTTTTTCGATTAAGGTATAAAATCTTTATAGAATGTTCTATAATTTTTTTAATATTTTGTTACTTTTTAATCGTCGCTAATCAATTATTGTATTATTTTATAAACAATCCAAATCGTCATTTTGCCAATAATTATCATTTTGCTAAAGAATTGGCGCTAGAATTAAAAAAACAAGATGTTTTAGAGCTTGCAACAGCCCCAAGTTTGCAAAAAAGATTGCGATTCTATGGAATAAAAAATAGCAATAAGTTTTATTTAAAAGCTTTAAAACAAGCCGATAGGCATGATATGGACAAAAAAATTGTTAAGGTAAAACTTGGAAAATATGAAAAAGTATATCAGATTTTAAACTATGATTAAAGCTTTCAGTTTGTTGGAATTTGTGTTTATAATTCTCATTTTGGGTATAGTTTTTAATTTAGGCAGTCTTTACTTAAAAAAAGACAATCTACTAGAAGGTGCAATACAAATTCTTAATGATATCCAATATACCCAAAGTTTAGCCATGATGCAAGAAGGCATAAGAGTTGATGAGTTGGCTATCGCAAAAAGAGAGTGGTTTAAAAGTAAATGGCAGATTTATTTTATAAAATCAGCTGCCACAGGTTATGATCAAACATATACTATTTTCTTGGATAAAAATGGCGATGGAAATGCTAATTTAGGTAAAACTGAAATCAATATAGATAGAGAAATTGCTGTTGATGTAATCAATCATAACAAATTAATGAATTCAGGTCAAAGTGGAGTTATTAGTAAAGATGATGAAAAAACTACACAAAGATTTAATCTTACAAAAAGATTCGGAATAGAAAAGGTTGAATTCAAAGGATCTTGTTCAGGATTTACTAGATTAGTATTTGATGAAATGGGCAGAGTGTATTCTCCGTTAAAAAATGCCAATTATGCATATGAAAAAACTTTAGCAAAGAATAATTCAGATTGCATTATACGTTTGTTATCAAAAAAGCATGCTCTTTGTATCGTTGTAGATACGCTTAGCGGTTATGCTTATATTCCAGATTTTAAAACACTTAAAAGTCAATTTGTTAATATAAAAAATAAAAATTACGAGTGCTCTAAAATATAACCCCCATTTTTCAACCCACCAAATACTTATATAAATACTTACACAAATATTTATATTATTTAATCCTTTATTTAATCCCTCTTTAAGTTTAATTGGTTATACTTTCATTTCCTTTTTTGAAAAAAGGACTTAAAATCTTTTAAATTATAAAGTTTCACTAACTGAGTAGATTTTATAAATTAACTTTATTTTAGATTTTTAAGTTTTTAAATTATTTGAGTTTTTAACTTTCTTAATTTTTTAATTTAAAACTAAAAGCTTTTTTATAAATCTTGTTTTTAATTTAAAAACTTTTCTTTTAAAAATGATTTTTTGTTTTGTTCTTTTAACTTAGTATTGTTATTCAAATCTTATTAGTCAATCTTTGAAATCTAAATAAGTGATCGATTGAGCCAGAAAGATTTAGGCATAAGCAATTATGTAAAATCTATTCAATCTAATATTAAAAAGATTAAAAGCTTTTCTTTTAATCTTTTATAACTTTTTCTTTGAAGAAAAAGATTAAACTATCTATAA